>NZ_JBHIMK010000149.1:0-3213 GCF_042194085.1 Bartonella sp. MU70NMGDW | reverse complement strand
GCAATTTCTTCAGAGATATCTTCACAATTATTCTCAGAAGGATTGATGCGAAAGATTTGGATTGCATCATCTGCCTCATCAATAATTTTTAGAATTTGGCTTGCATCAAGTGGTCCAGACTCTGCAATGTTTTGATCATCATCATAGACAACTAATAAGATTTCATCAGAATTTATAAGAATTGGATTTTCCATAATTTCTCCTCCCTAACGCCTCTTGGCAATTGTTTGTGCGTGGTTTGTATAATTACTTATATAACTATAATTATAAAATAGCAAGCAAAAAATTATAAAAAGTTATATTTTTTATAAAAAATATTATAATATCTTGCTGAATAAGAGGAGAGGATAATTAGCGATAAGTCCGAATCATCTTGCTGTAAGAACTTATTGGCAAAATAGCAAATATCTCTCCAACCCACACAATTTTAACATTCTTAATAGGTAAGGCATTCCAAGAAAGCAGATCTATTTCACCATTCATTCCCCTGCTAATCTGCTTTATATATCTTTTATTATCATGTGTTAAAATAACGGCTTCTTTGCCAAAAAAGGATTCTATTGTTTTAATTTGGCGCCGTCTTACGATAACCATATCTCCATCTTTATAGGCTGGAATCATAGAATCTCCTTTAACTTCAAAAGCAACCATATCATCAGGTAAAGCAAAAGGAATTTCTACTTGTTCAAGACCATCTTCAGGGATTTGTTCAAAACTTGGATCTATCTGTGTTCCTGCTCCAATATACCCCATAAGAGGAACAAAAGTTGTTAAGTGATTGTCCCCTTTTAGTTCTTTATATAATTCTAAAATGGCATCTCGATTAGAGCCACGTGGATCAGAATCTTTTAACCACTTAGACACCGAAGCTTGTGTTACGTTTAGCCGTTTGGCTACATCTTCTTGCGTTAAGTTAAACTCGGTCAAAATCTTTTTTAATGTGCTTATGATATTAGATTTATTACTCATACTTCTGCTTACCTTATTTTTTTATCGTTGATAAAGATAATTTTCATTGACTTTATATAACTATAATTATATGAATAAAATAAGACAGAGCTGTAATTGGAGCTTGTAAATGGATCAACGAGAAGATTTTAAGAATTTGACTAAGTCAATACGAGGCAAATTTAATTGGACACAATCAGAAATGGCGAAAATGCTTGGTGTAACTCAAGCAGCTGTTTGCAAGTGGGAAAAAAGAGGATCTATCTCCGTAATAAATTATTTAAAGCTGCAAAAGTTGAAGGATAGTTCTAGCTCTATGCCTGCTTTTATTGCTGCCCCTACAGATAATAACGAACAGCAACAGCAGCCTTCACATTCTTAAAGAAGAAAGATCATGAGAAACGGAATATTGAAGAAGATTTACACCCAGTTTTGTAGATCAATAGGTTGTAATACGAAAATTGAGAATGGAGATAAGTTTGTGAAAGAATTTATACAAATACCGGATCGTGATTGTAGCATAGAAGATCTTATAAAACGACATAGAACTCATACAAAAGTTCTTGCAAAACAAGAAGAATGGCATAAGTCACAATTTGATAATTGGATGAGATGGCATGAAGCAACTCTTGCAGAGCGAGATAAGTCAATTGAACAACAGCAAGTAGTACTTGAAAACCTATCCTCTTTAATTAAGCAAAAAAATGAAACGCTATACAGCCAAAGGCTAAAGTTAGCTTCACAGATGAAAGTTATTGATGAATTAAACAATAAAATCACTGAGTTAATCAACAAAAAAGAAGAACCGAGATTGATCGATTTTATTTTTGCAGGAGAAGTTTTTTAACTTGCGTCATTTGAGCCAAAAATGAGGATTGTTAATTAACAATGAATCATTGCGAGGTTCCTTTTTCAAAAACATTTTTGCAAGACAGGCAATCACAACACGCTCTGTCATAGCAAACATATAAATACGTAGAGCCTTAAGGGGGGATTATGATCACTAACGCACAAACCATTTTATGTCTTGATCTAGGGACCAAGACAGGCTGGGCGATATGCGGTGCGGATGGTCACATCATCAGTGGTGTCATGAATTTCCACCCCCGATATTTTGAAGTCGGTGGAATGCATTATTTACGCTTTAAGAGATGTCTATCAGAAATAAAACAGACAGTAGACAGCATTGACGCGGTGTATTTTGAAGAAGTGAGGCGTCATAATAGTACTGATGCAGCGCATATTTACGGTGACTTGTTATCAACCTTAACGACGTGGTGTGAACATCATCAGATACCGTATGAAGGCATTCCTGTTGGCACAATTAAGAAAGCAACAACAGGAAAAGGAAACGCATCAAAAGTAAAAATGATTAAGGCGGTGTGTGCAAAAGGACATACGCCTAAAGACGACAACGAAGCAGATGCTTTAGCAATTTTATATTTAATGAAAGAAGGGGGTATATATGTCCAGTAAATTACCGTGGACGAGGCTGTTTGCAGATAGGTGGATTCTTGATCTTGCTTGTTTATCTCCCATTGAATGCAATGTTTATATAAAATTGCGTTTGCAAATGCTTTATACTGGAGAGCCGCTTTTAAATAACACAAAGGTCTGGGCTAATTACACTGGTTGTTCAGTAAAAATGTTTATGAAAGCGTTAGAAGTTTTAATAAGCACGGGTCATATCGAACGTTTAGACGATGGGTGTTTATGGAGTTTAAAAGTTGAAGAAGAACTCAATAACTCTAATGAAAGCTTAGATAAGGTATCGAAGACATCTCGGTCAAAGAAGTTATCAGAGAGAGCAAAGAAAGCAGCGCAGGCAAGATGGGATAAACATACAAATGATGCTTGTGATGATGCTAAAGCCATTGAAAATACTGATAAAAACAATGCTAAAGCCATGCTTAACGATGCTAAAGTTATTAAGCATGATGCTAACAGTATGCTTAAGGATGCTAAGCATGATGCTTACGACATGCTTAATGATGCCTATATATATAACATAAACAATAACACTAACATTAACAGTTATAATAAAAAAACTAAAACTATCGTTTTAGCAAAAAAAGAAATTGGTTCTGAAAGTTTAGAAACAAACGAACAGGTTGACGAACCAACAGAGGTTGCTGCTGCTGAGACCACATCAGAGCAAATCACAACATCATCAGACAACCAACCTCCAATTCACGAGCAAGAGAACGTTCCCAAAAAAGCAAAACGAGCGCAAGCTAATCGCGGTTGTCGATTGCCTGCGGATTT
>NZ_JBHIMK010000148.1:0-3214 GCF_042194085.1 Bartonella sp. MU70NMGDW | reverse complement strand
TTACGACGGTTGATATCATTTAATTTGGTTATATCAATGGTATATGTGATATTTTTGTTGGTATTGTGTTTCAAATTGTATTGAATGATATGTAGACTACAAGTGGCGTTTCATTCCCCATAAAAGGGTATTGTATGGCATAGCTACACCCGACAAAGTTCTCATATACTAACAAAAGCATAAAAGACAGTCAGTATTTTAAATACATAGAAAAGGCTGTTTCGTAACATATCCAATAATAATCTAGTATTTAGATAACACAATACTATTTATCATCAATAAATATTTTATATTTTTTTATCGTATAAATATTTGTTATATGCTTATCAATTTATTATTTTTTATTATGTAATAATAAAGATATATTATGATATTCATTAAACTACTGCGTTATTTTCTTATCTAGAACATTCACAATATTTATAAATGCTCTCATCATGCGTATTTTTAGTTTTATAACGTATCAGTTGTTTCACTAAATGGTTCTAATGATTTTTGTGGATTTTATTTATAAGGGTCTCTAATTTGAACAACTTTAATAGGCACCGCGCTCTTTATAACCAATGCGTTCATTTGCATTGCGATTATGAAAACCTGCTTTTTTACGCATGCTCTATAGCTATTATATTATTTTATAATCATGGCATCATTTTTCATTTTCATAAGATAAATGATAAAGATGATAATGCGCTTTATTGCCTGTTATGAAAACATCTAAAGAGAGACTGATAATTATAGAGATCAGCAAAATGCCTTTTAATAGATTTGTGTCATTTTTGTCTGTTTTCTGTCAGTAAATTGAACCGACAAAATAGATTATTTTAGTGAGTGATTAAAACAATATCTTATGAAAAGCATGTGATCCTTTAAAGCCATTTCAAAAGATAGTTTCTAGTCATAAAAAATGCTATTAAGGCCATTATGGTTATTGGTTTTGAGGTTTTTGAAGATTTTGAGAGTTTTAGATACCTTCAAAATCTATAAGTAAAATGAATATATAAAGCTATTTTTAAACAGAGCTTTTGAAAACAATAAAGCGATCCTTTTAAGATTGTAGGTAATAAACTTAATAAGATGATTAAGGTTATAGACTGCTGTTTTAAAGCAATACACAAGAGATCTTTATGAGGAGTGTTAACCTCATAAGTCTGTTTGGTTTCTCACACTTCTAATTTTGGTAGTTTCTTAACAATTTTCATTGTTTCTAAACTTACAGTATAACCCTTTGAAACAACTCTAATGGATAAGCAGGGTTACCAATGGTCTCAATAGCATAGCTATTGGCATCATTCACAATGCCAATCTTTTTATCTGTCTTTACACATTGATGCTCCATAACCCTTTCAAAAGCGGGTTTGCCATTAACGATATACTCATAAGCTTCAAGAGGGATGTCAGTCAGTTTTGGATTACCCTTTTTAAAGGTCACAAGATAAGGCTCCACACCTTCATAATTCATGTGCAAGTGATCAAATTCACGCTCTGTGTCACCAATATCCAGAAACCTTCAGCGCGCTTTTTACAAAAGGGATACGAGGCAATTCTTGCATAAATTACGAGCATAGAGAGCACGATAATTTTTTGAATGCAACAATCCGTAAACGTAATAAAATAGATTACCTTTAGTTATGGTCTCACTAAGATAAGCCGCTTTTAAATGCGCTAGTCCCTTATCAGTAATGGCATTACGCCTCTGTAAGCCCGATGTTTTTCTTTCCTTTATTGAATTTGCAAACAAAAGGGATTGTTTCTTATCATGATAGGTTACAGAAGATTCAGCGTTTTGATAAAGATACCGTGGAAAGCATTGACCTGTATCTATTGCATCTAGATTAGGCAAATCCTTAGCTATCAACACAGAAAAAATGCTTCGTGCTCCTATGCCTATAATTTGTATTACGCTATTTTCTACTGCTGGCCCCATAGGGAATATATGTGGTATCTGATAAACTCCATCATTGAAGATACAACTATAATAAAGCCATTGTCGTGTAAAAGCGCGATACGAACTTTGCGTGAGGCATGCCTCTTCAAATTCAAAAACCTTCCTCTTATTAGTTCTTGCTTAACATTATAACTCCAACTTATCTTTTTTACATCTAAAATGACAAAATTAACTACGGCACGTGCACGTATTGTTCGATCAGCATATGGATAGGTATCGTTAAAACCTTTTACACTATTATAAAAAGCAATCATATTATTTATATTTTCTGCCCAAGCTCCGCCCTCCAATGTTGCGGCAGCTCTTGCATTAAGATGTTTCATAAGAGGTATTTCTACTCCTTTCTTATACATTTTTTACCCACACGCCAGCCCCGCTTGTGAGGTGCAAGCAAATGATTTTGATTGATTCAAGATAAACAGGTTTGAAATGAGAGAATATTACGTTATTCGGGACTATCATTCAATATTCAAAACAGTAAATTATCATTATAAATCAATATTTTGTCTTTCAATAGGCATTGTGGCTTTCAAAGCCTTTTTTATGACTATAAAAAATTTGAAAAATAAAAAAGCTTTCCTTGAAAGAAAAGAAAGAATGTATAAAAGGTATTTTCAATAAAATAATTATATTTGAAGTTCTGATCAAAGCTGTTGAGAGTGCAGTCTATGAAATTAGCAAAAGTAGCTTGTTGGTGTATTTTCTAGAAAAATCACGAATGTTCGGTTGTTAATTCATCCTTGCTTGGAAAGCTCGCTTCAGTTCAAATAGCAAAAGAGAGTGGTAAGGACATTTATAGGGTAAGATATGCTGGAATTACCCAGTATTAAGATGCAATGAATATTGTTTATATTTTTCTTTTTTAACTATTTTATGAGAGCGTAAATTTAAAGAATAGGACGATAATTTTATTTATTTTCTTTAAACAATTATTAGTAGATAAAAAATTCTCTTTTAAGCTATAAATTAAAAAAATAATGATTTTTTAAAAGCCTTGTAAGCTTTATAGGTTAATTTTAAATATCATGCATTGATTTTGAATTATGCAGATTATTTATGTCAACCATAATAATAGTGAGCATAGACAATGACATTTAATTTTTTCGTCAATTTATTTCTATTTGTTATTTTTTTATTATTGGTTTCTCAAAGTAAGAAAATGCAATGGAGTCTTTCACTACGTGTTATGCTAGGGCTTATCCTTGGCTTGATTTTTGGAAGTGTTTTGCAGTTTATTTATGGAGAGGGTGAAAGCACTTTATTGAAATC
>NZ_JBHIMK010000147.1:0-3224 GCF_042194085.1 Bartonella sp. MU70NMGDW | reverse complement strand
ATGAAGCATGAAAGTGGTTTACCCTTTGCAATTGACAGATCTCGCGGCAAAGAGGAACAACAAAGCGTTGTCTTTTATGGCACGCGTCCCTTTATTCAAAGTGGTGAATTGAATGAAGTTCAAACCATTATAAGGGGACGACATGACCGATTGGGGCGCCTTGTGGCACAAGAAGGAGACCGCGTTGAACGGGCTGATGCTTTTGTCAACAAAGAGACAAAGACCGTCACTTTAACGGATGGCAAGATTTATATCGCAGGCGATATTTTCCCCGTTGCACCAGCTGTACTCAACAATGTTGCTATGATTGGGCGCTTGGAAATTGGTGTGAAGCTGCAAAAAAAATGGATTACCCATGAGGATGATCCAGAGTTGTTGGGGCAAGTCCCTGGCACATTGGCAGAAGGAGAGCCTGGTGCCGCACGCGAAACAGCACAGCTTGTTTGGGCACTGAAAGAGGATGCGCAGAATGGCACTTTCTTTCCGGTTTATATTTTACAAGATGGTGTTCTGATTGATCAAAAATCCCCATCACTCCTTGAACCCGCCATGCAAGCCATTGCGACGTACGACCGTGCCCATGGGCATTATATCGTGAGTGGCTGCCGTGTGAGCGCATTGGGAGCCAATAACGGTTGCCAAGTGTTTAGCATTCAAGAAGGAGAAGCCAATATCAATGGCTTTAAACGTAAACGCCTTGCCGCCTTGCGCCATGAAGAGCCAGAGGATTTTTCGACAAGCGTTGTTCCAAGCGAAACGCATATTTTTGCGCCTTCAAAAGAGGGGGCAAGCTCTAAATCTAACATTCAGGCTGATTCTGCTGACTACCACACCGTTTCTCGTGGTCCGATCACCGCCGCCACTTCTGACATTCACGCTAGTTCTGGCGTCGTTCTAGCTGGTGGTGACATCACCATGGATGCTGGTCATGACATCACCGACCTTGCTGCTTACGGGCATGCTACTCCCGAAGAAACGCATATCTTTGCACCCCAAAAAGGGAAAACAAGCTTTACCTTTAAAACCTATTATGCTCCCATTGCCGATATTCATTCTCTTTTGCTTACAAAAGAAAAAACTGTCACACTAACCCGTGGTGCAATTGCTTCAGGGCGTGATGGTGTTCCTAATAAAAGCATCACTTCTTTTATCAAAGTCGTTCAAGGAAGCAAGGAATTTAAAGAAGGCACAGATTTTAAAAAAACCGGAGACACCATTGATTGGGCGCCCGTAGGAGATGAACCTTTAGCGGGAAGTAGCTATAAGGTGACTTATCGCTATCGCGCAAAAATTACCGCTGATAAGGTAACAGCGCAGGAAATCACAGTCTCAGGGGGTGCGGAGGGTGGTGATATTATCGTCAGTTACACTTACAAATTGCCCCGCATTGACCGCATAGGACTGAACACACAAGGCAATGTCGTATATATCAAAGGAGTTTCATCAGATCACCCCATGGCACCAAATGTCCCTGATGATGTGTTGTCCCTTGCAACCATTACCAACAATTGGCTTGAAACGCCGGTTGTGGTCAATGATGGCACACGTGTTGCCCCCTATGATGAGATGTGGCGCTATTTTCAACGAGTGCTTTCGCTTGACCGGTTGATGCAGTTAGAGCGCATTAAAAGCAATGTGGACTCTAAAGAACCTGTCGCCAAAAAAGGCATGTTCGCTGACCCTTTTCTTGATGATAGTTACAGAGATGAAGGCTTTCAACAAACGGGGGCTGTTGGCAACGGCATTTTGCAGCTTGCCATTGACCCAACATTCTATACTGCTCCTTTAAAAGCGCCTGTTACGCTTGACTGGACAAATGAAGTGATCATTGCGCAGGAATTGACAACGGCTTGCGAAAAAATCAATCCTTATCAAAATTTTGCACCCCTGCCTGGTACAGTAACCCTTGACCCCGCGACAGACTTCTGGCATGAACAGCGGACCGATTGGCTCTCGGGTATCACCAATCAAATCATCATGGGCAGGAACCGTGGGAGAACTATCCGTAACACAGAAGTGCGTGATGACTTGGTCAATGAGACTCAAGAGAAAATCGATTTTTTGAGACAAATTACCCTTTCTTTCAAAATTGAAGGCTTTGGCAGTAGCGAAATCTTGGAAAGTCTTACCTTTGATGGTGTGAATGTTTTGCCAGCGAGCCGCCTTGTTGCCGATAGCAAAGGCACCCTTGAAGGAAGCTTTACCATTCCTAAAAATATCACCGCTGGCACAAAAAATGTTATCGCACAAGGCAGAGGTGGAACAATTGCAACGGGGCTTTTTACCGGTCAAGGTGTGATTGATGTGAAAGTGATGCGGCGCACCACCACGGTGAAGATATGGACGCAATTTGACCCACAAGCGCAAGTTTTTACCCCCGATGAAACACGGCAAATCACCGGTATTGACTTTCATCTTTGCAAAATCGGCAATCAGAACCATGATCTGGTGATTGATTTGGTGACAACCGAAAACGGTTATCCGACCGCCGATATTCAAGCGCAAAGCTTTTATTCTATGAAGGGCGTAAAGCTAGGTTGGGCAGAGGCACGCTATGATGTACCACTCCTTGTGATGGATGACCGCTTAACGGCTTTCGTTATCAAGACAGATGATGCTGATCATTCCGTCTCCTTAGCAAAGCTTGGGGATTTTGATGCAGAACATCAAAGATACGTTTCAAGCCACCCTTACGTGACCGGTCCACGATTTTCTTCTGTCAATGCGCAGACATGGACCGCTCATCAAGATGAGGCTTTAGCCTTTCGAGTGCTGGCGGCACGCTACACACAAACAGAAAAAACCATTGATCTTGGCACTTTTGACCTTGTGGACTGCTCTGATTTGCAAATACGCGCAGCCATTGAATTGCCTTCAAGCGATTGTTCTGTCATCTTTGAAATTGAAAGAAACAACGGCACGGTTTATCAACTCCTTCCCTTTCAATTGCTAAGCCTTACCGAATATATCAGTGAAAAGGTAAAGCTTCGCGCTATTCTCAAAGGCACCGAAAAGCTCTCACCCGTCTTGTTTGCTCCTGTTCAATTGATTGCGGGGAAGATTCATAAGGAAGCCACTTATGTCACGCGTGCTTTTGCCTTTGGGGAAAAGGCAAGGTTAACCAGCTATATCAAAACATTTTTACCGGGCGGTGCAACCTTTACACTCGAGATGCAACTGGATGATGGTGCTTTCACCCCTTTGAAATTAGAGGAAACAGAGCA
>NZ_JBHIMK010000146.1:0-3230 GCF_042194085.1 Bartonella sp. MU70NMGDW | reverse complement strand
TAAACTCAGATTCACTCTTGTCTGTTCCTAACACAGCTCCAGTGGTACGGTGTGCTTCATCACAAATGATCAGATCAAATTCCGGTAAAGCATATTTCTTTTGCGCATCCGAAATCACTTGGATCGAATGGTAGGTAGCAAAGACCACAGTCATTGCATCAGGAGAAGTCTTATTGGCTTTTTCTCCAAGCTTTTGAGAATCTGTTGTTGCTGGTAGAGCGAGATCCGAGACATCGAGTTCGGCAGCATCATCTTGGGCTTTACGACGTTTGCCAACTTGTGTATCAGAACACACAGCAAAGGAACGCAAGGGGATTGCTGTATCTGCTGTCCATTCTCTTATTGTTTGTGACATTAAAGAAAGAGAGGGGACAAGGAATAAAACACGTTTACCTTGACCAGCAAGAGCTTCTGCTATCTTCAGACTGGTAAAGGTCTTTCCCGTTCCACACGCCATAATCAGCTTGCCGCGGTCTGCTTCTTTTAACCCTTCACAAACAGCTTTAAGCGCTTCTTGTTGATGATCTAAAAGATTTTTCGGTTCTTTTTTCTTAAGAGTAGCTTCCCCTTTGCTTTCAAAGGTTGACCAATCTATTTGACTGTTTTCCAGATCAAAAAGATTAATCCGTTGAATGCGGACTCCTTGTCCTTCACAGGTGAGATCGGCATTGTTACTCCAATTACCTTCGGTGCTATCAACCAGAATACGGCGTGTGAAGATCTTTTTTCCGGAAGCAGCAATAAAGCTATCAATATCTTCTTTCTTGATCTGATGATTTGCACTATAAAACTTACATTGAATAGCGGCATATCCTTCTTCATCACGAATTTTAGCAACCAGATCAATGCCGATATCACGTCCATCTTCCCCATGCTCTTTTGCCCATTCACAATAGGTTTGAACCTTTTCATATTCTTGGCATTGTAGAGGGTCTTGCGTCAAATAAGCAATTACAAACTTTTCAAAAGAAGTTCCTCTATCGCGCGCACTTTCTGTATGATCACGGTAGGATTGTAACAGAGAGCGTAATGTCAGTGGTTTGTTATGAGATTGAAGCATTTATAATAAAACCCCACCGCTTTATAAGCGTTGATCTATCGGTGTCAAAAAACTTTAAATAGAATTTGCTAGATCTATTTAAAACAAATAGCAATAATAAAATAAAAAAAGGGTGCTAAAGACCCATAACCTGCTTAAAAAGAAATTTTATTAAAGGCTACTTATCCACAGCCTATGACATGAGGTAAGATCAGCAAAATAGTGAAATTTGCTGTTCGTTTTATGGAAAAAAGACAAATTTGATATGTGCTTTTAAGATATCAGAATGTATGTTTTGATAGGCTTTTATTGCTTGCTTTGTAAGAAAGATAAAAAGCATATACCCCCCCTATACCCCCAAAACCCCTACAAAACCTATGCTATAAGTTGAATTTACAGGTTGTAATGTTGATATAGATTGTTTTTTGAAAAGTTGATAAAAATTAACATATTGAAATATAATGACTTTTATTTTGATTTTTAAAATATATAAAGAGGGGAATAAAAAGCACCTCCAAAACCCCCAAAACCTCCAAAACCAATAGATGGGAAATGTTTTGAAGGTTTCATTTTATGAATACATAAGTTATATGTTTTATTGGAATTTAAAATTCATTCATTGAAATGTTTTATGACTTTTCACTAAAGGATGCCATTCATAGCGTATGGTAGGTCGACCGCCTTGGGAGTTATTGTCTCCAGAGATTTCACGAATATAATTGCAACGGCATAAAAGCTCTAAAGCTTGCTTCACAGCTTCATTGTCTTTTAAACATTTCCAATCACGTTTATAAACATCCCGTGCAGTAAAAACATTAGGTAAATAATCACAGCGCTTGACAAGCAAGTTTGCACTTTCTGTTGCTAATGTATCATGCGCCGCATAAAGACGTTTGGCATGACTTAACAGATATTTTTCCCAATACAAGGCTCTCTCAAGAGCATTTCTATTGATTTCAAAACGACCCCCTTCGGTCAATTCAAAAATCAACGCAAGTGTTGGTATGGTTTTATCCATTTTCAAAAGATACGATTGTAAATTTGTAGAGAAATGACCACTATTTATTTTTTTCTGAAAATCTTCCCACCATACACGAAAGATCTCTTGGGCATCAGCAGAAAAGCGTATGGTTATCGGATGCTTTGGTGAGCCTAACGGTTTATCATAAAGAGAACGAAAGACCCCTTGATAGCTTTCCCATACCTTTTGATTGGGAGGTCTATCCGTCCATAACCGCTTTTTTCGTTCGTCGGGCCATACAATCATTTGAAATCGTTGCATGAAACCATCATCATTTATTCCATGGCACATGGCTTGAATAATGGGAATAATGCGTGAGGGTTGAATGCCCCCAATAATGGAAATGGTTGCATTGGGAATATGAATGGTTCCACGTTCAATACGGTCATAGGTGTATGACGTATTGCCATTAAAAGCTGTTAGATAAAAGGCACGGTCTGTTTGGTATTCCTTTCTTTCCATATTAGCTAAAAACCCAGCCAATTCATCTCGTACCATCAAGAGACCACGGGGGTTTTCTTTTAAGAGTTCCCCAAGCTTTTCGACAGTCACATCGTTGACAATAAGACGTCGTTTATCAAGAGTGTTATCATCACTTTCTTTGTGTTCAATAGATTGTGAAAGAAGGGCAAGGGCTTGTTCCTCATCTTGATCTTTGAGTGCTTTATAGGCTTGTTTTTTCTTTTCTCGTTTATCTAATTCAATAAGAATATCTTTCTTTTCTTGCTGTTCTTTCTTCTTTAACCATTCTTGATGCCATTCCTCTTGAAAGGCATAGAGAGGAGTTAAAGCGGCTTGCATGGTAGGTGTTTTGAGTGTTGAAGGTTGCCCCACAAGAGCACCCCAGAGATTAGGAACAATTTTCCAATTATTATCATGTTTTTTGGGAGCAATCCGCACGCCATTGCCAATGACAGCAGCCAAGCCACATAAAGCAGAAATAGCAATAAAATCGATAGAAGATTGTTGAAGATCGGCAACCTCATAAATATAGTCCATTAATGGCATTGGAAGCTGTAATAAGCTAAAAGGCTCGACAGGTAAGAGAGCCGTAGCAATCGGTTTTAATTGCCCCCAACCATTTTGTTGCAAAGCTTGTTCATAAGAAATGGCTTTTAAACAAGTATTTTCGTTTAAAGAGACATTATCGTTATCATTGACGGGAGTATT
>NZ_JBHIMK010000145.1:0-3234 GCF_042194085.1 Bartonella sp. MU70NMGDW | reverse complement strand
GAACAACGAAACAGTCAAATGCCTGCCTATATCTTCATCATACAGACATCCGTATGCCTTGGCTTTCTAGGAGCCGGTTTTGTCCATGTTCATCATACCCAAAGCACACTGTTTATCATTGGCATCGCCACAATGATCGCAGGCATATTAGGTTTTATCTTGAACAGTGTCGTGCAAAAAAAGGAATATGATAATGGTTAGCGGACTATGTCATCTTTCTATCTAACCGCCAAAACCTTCCATCTTCACAGTGCGTTCAATTTCACTGAGTCTACGTTGGAGACAACGGAGAAGCTCGTTACACCATTCGTACAGATCGGAATTTTCCCGACAAGTAGTCTTTGCTTCCTTAAAACCGTTATAGTTACAGCCGCCGTTTACTGGGGTTTCAATTCAATTCTTGCACATCTCCTCTTAACATTCCAGCACTGAGTAAACGTCAAACCCTATACATCGGAATTTGGAATCTCTCCCATGTTCATGACTAAAGTGGTACAAATACCCGTGTGTATCTTACGTTAACTTAACAGATTAATTATCCGTAATTGCCTTTACAAGACACTTTTCATTTGTTACATAATAGGACACTATTCGATAATTTGTTATCAGTTCTTTAAATAAATTATATTCCCACAATCACCATAATAGAATGCGGGGAGAGGATTGGGTGTGAGTTTACAAAAAGAAATAGACATAATGAACAGTCTTTCGTTTTCTATAAGGGGACAACCGGAAAACTGTTCTCGTTTAATCGCGATGAAGCAACATCTTATGGTTGGTATAAGTCCGTTCAACTCAAGATTTTCATAAAAATATATCACAGAGCTCATATGTTGGGGTGCAAAGAAATTCAAAAATATTGACATCTTACTCCCAGATATAGAATCAGCGATACTGCTTATATTGGCATCTGGATCAACTAAGGCTAAAGCAGAGAGAAAAACAAAAAAGGAGCTCAATCGTATAAGACGTATATTATACAATATTCATAATTATGTTCATCTAGAAAGGTCATTTCGCATTCTTGACTTCTCTCAATACAAGCAAAATGAAAATTACAAAGTATTAAAATCAAAAGCTGTAGATTTGTACAAAACAAACTCGAAATTCAATGAATTATGCACAAGAATGTCAATCCAAGCGGTTGGGCATCGGGCAAAAAGTGTAGGATTATCAACAGAAGAAATAAAGAGTTTGGAAACAACCAATATTTCTCTCGAATATATTTTTGATGAAGTACCTTTCTATGTAAACACCCCATGTTTACTTAATAGAGAGAGCTCAGTTTTGGCTTACCATCGTGAATGGCCGGTAGGAGAATTGTTGCTCAGCAGTGAACCACCTCTCTGTGTTGATAGACAGCAAGGGCACGGAATTGTTTCGATATGTACACAAACTCATGAAAGAACCAGTTTATAATTAAACATTCAAAGGGGGGCAATTGGTGCGCCACATTATTAAATTCAATGTTATGGACGAAAATTTCCAAAAAAATCCATACAATACATACCAAACTGTACATTCTTCTAACTCTGTTCTTTGGGATGAAAATCTTAAAGCTTATTTTTTTGGCCACTATGAAGATGTCAGCGCAATTTTGGAGGACCTCCGCTTTACAACAGCGCCCTTAGCCGTTCGAGCAGAGCCGGTAATGGGCGATCGTGTATTAGCTCAAATGGAAGGGCATGAGCACCATAGCAAGCGGCACGCCATACTTTCAAAACTTACTGGAAAAATGTTCCGCACGCACTATACTAAAATTATTGAAGAAATAATAGACCAGCTTCTCATGCCGCATCTTTCAAAGGGGAAAATAGATATTGTTAATGAATTCGGCAAGGATTATAGCGTGCTTGTTACATTAATGGTTTTAGGCCTACCGATAGATCGCTACAAGGATATATCAATGTGGCACAAGGGAATCGCATCTTTTGTCACCAGTCTAAACCAATCAGATGAGGAAAAAAATTTCAGCTTATCATGCAGCAAAGATATAATTTCTTATCTAACACCTCTTATAGAAGAATGGGACAAAAATTCATCAGAAGATTTAATATCTGTTTTATGTCAAAAAACAAATGATGGCACCAGTATGACAACTTCTGAAATAGTTGCGCTCGTTCTTAACATGTTATTGGCCGCCATAGAACCTGCAGATAAAATATTAGCTTATCTTTTTTATCATTTACTCACTAACCCAAACGAATTAGAAAAAATCCAAAATGATAGGACGCTTCTTGGCGATGCGATCGCAGAAACATTACGCCTAACTTCTCCTGTTCAGCTTATACCACGCCAGACCAATCAAGCGATGGAATTCGCAGGAGTCACATTACCAGCCGACTCTCTTGTTTTTTGTATGATTGGAGCAGCTAACCGTGATCCTGATATTTTTGTGAACCCCAATCATTTTATACCAGAACGTAAACGGGGCAGTAAAACTGGGGCGGGTCTCATAAGGACCGCAAACCATTTAGCCTTTGGAGCAGGCGTGCACGTTTGTGTAGGTTCTGCTTTTGCTCTCATGCAGATTGAGTTGACGGCAAATAGACTCCTCGATAAACTCATTGACATCAGCTTAACTGATGGCTTCATTTTGGAGGAAGAGGGATTGTATACAAGGGGACCATCAGCGCTCCCAATCACATTCATCCCAATATCAAAACCACAGCCATCACAAACACATGTTAATTTTTAAAAGTCTGTGAATGGGGCGGGGACAATATTTTAAAGAATATCAACAGGGGGCATAACAATGCAAAAGAAAGATTCCTATACCAAATCAGAAAGGTATGTCATATATACCGTAATTATTTCCAGCATACTTCCTCTGCTGGACGGGAGCATTGTCAATGTCATCCTTCCTAACCTTGCACATTATCTTTCAGTCGGAGAAAATAATATACAATGGGTTGTAACATCCTATTTTCTCGCCACCGTTCCAGGGCTGCTAATGTCCGCTTTTGTGCAAGGAAGTATAGGTATCAAAAGCACTTGGTTTCTTGCAAGCTTCATTTTTATGCTTGGATCACTGGGGGTAGGATTAAGCTATAGTTTTCCAACTATTATATCTGCTCGTATCGTTCAAGGTTTCGGGACAGGTCTTTTGCTGCCCCTTAGCCAAACCATCATTGCCTTACAATTTGGACAGACACGCGTGCGCCAAGCCATGGGCACCATAGCCGTACCAACAGTTTTCGCTCCTGCCTTTAGTCCGCTGGTGGGTGCCTCACT
>NZ_JBHIMK010000144.1:0-3266 GCF_042194085.1 Bartonella sp. MU70NMGDW | reverse complement strand
CATCGTCGATCTTCCACCATCGTAAAATCTTTTTTGTATCAGTTGCTTTCACATACTTTGACTTATGATCTAGTGATTCTGCTAACGGAATATTATAGTAAATCCCAGATTCCGCATAAGCTTGACGTATCCGCTTCCGAGCTGTAGGAGCTATCAAATTTGTTTGCCTATTTGCAAACTTACGAAAAGTAAAGTTTGGCTGAATTAGAAATGCGATCGCATCTTTTAGAGGCAAATGCCTAGCATGATTTTCTGGATAATGCGATGAAAACACAATTAGATATAATATCGTATCCATAACTTTAAATCTCCACTCACTAGCATCCACGCCCTCAAGAAGGTTAGGAGCCAAAGCAAGACGTATGAAGTCAAAAAATTTATAGACATGCTGCACAAGTTCATTATCAGTTGTAACGTTCACACCTTCAAAAAGCAGATATAATCCATCAAGCTGGTGCACGGAATAGGTCCTAAGGTAGTCATAAATGAGTACTAAAAACTTTTTGTCCAGACCGTAAAACAAACCAAACCAATGGTTATTCTTCTGCGAAAAAATACATTTTACGCTAGAAAAAATACGATTTATCCGATCACCCAATGCATCTTCATGATTGATACATATTGTTTCAATATTGTCTTCAATTCCATAAAAACCACCTAAAGCATTCAAAGAATGCAATAATACGTTTTTATTAAATGTAAGGGATTCAAAAATATTTTTTTGTAACAAAGATGCCGGCTGCAAGTGATATATCTTAGTATCTCGTGCCCTCAGATATAATCTGTCATTAAAAATGTCTCCTATAATTAATAACATAGATACCCTTTAAAGTTTAAAAAAGAAAAGCAGCACTCTATATTCTTAAAACCAGCATTTCTAAACAGGTCTATATTTTCATTATCAAAATTTGGTATTAATTTATTTTCCAAAGCTATTCTTTTATTGTCAATTTCAATCTTGGAATATCCATTGTTTTCTTTCCACTGCAAATAAGCGTCAATATATATATCATTTATAAGTGTATTAGGAAAAACAATTTTTTCGAAAACAACCAGTGTTGTCTTAGGCTCACATGAGCTTTTAATATTTCTGAGAAATTTTTCTCTGTCTACAGGTCTAATAAACTGCAAAACTAAATTCAGTATTATGAAATCCGGCCTTAAATTTTCTATACAGCGCCATTTACCATCTGATAAAAAATTATGACTCCTAAAAGTTATTTTGCTTAAATTAGAAGCGCATTTATTTTTCGCTTTCTCAAGCATATCAAGCGATAAATCAACTCCATAACAATGCTCCACAAGTCCCTCATTCAATATTTTATGTATCGTAGTTCCAGTAGAGCATCCGATATCTATAAATATATTATTTTTTGAAAATTTCGTATAAAGCAGCAATATAATTTCTTGAATATTTTCATAGCCAGGAACACTCCGCACCACCATATCATCAAATACTTCACAAACATCTTTATTAAATGAAAATGATTTTCGCTTGTCTTCCTGTAAAAAAAGCAAATCCCTAACCATACCGAAACTCCAAAACTGTGAAATAAGGAACATGATGACTAGCTTGCAACGGATCTGGGTGTTGTGGCTCTACAATTTTCTTTAGAACAAAACCATATTCTAAAAAAGCATTAATATAACTTGATAATGTTCGCTTATAAGACGTAAGATGAGATATCATACTGCCATTTTTATTAAGACGTGTTTTAATTTGCTTACCCTCGTAAAAATATTTTTTTAAGATAATTTCTTTATCAATACCAGAAACACAAGAATCTTTAACTGGATTAGGGAGGATACACAAAATCTTTGCACCTAGTTGCGCCAGCGTTGCTACCTTCTCTATACATTTTTGATATTCACAAATATGATCTAGTACAAGCGACAAAACGATACAATCAAATAACATATCGGTCTTATATTTATTAATATCAATTTCTAAATACTCAATGGCTTCCCCTAATTCTCGTGCCCTATCTAACATCTTTTGATTGGTATCTATCCCAACGACCATATCCGAACAACGTTCTAAAATTCTTGAATATGTTCCGATTCCACATCCAATATCTAGGGATGCTCTATAGCATCCTTCTATCAAAAGGTTATTAACTATATCATCGAGTAAAATTTTATTTAAGCTATCAACTTCTCGTGAAGTCACATAATGCTCTGCAACAATATCAAAATCATGTAACTTATCTTGAGATGGAGAAACATTACTATGTTCTAGTAAAATTTCATCACTTATGTAATCGTATACCGATACTTCATAATTATCAGGATTAATAAACAATCTTTTATTATGAAGAAAACGGGAGTCAGCACATACGTATTTAATTACTTCATGAGCACAAATAGAGGAAACAAGATAATTTAGCGGTCCGTAAGAAGGAGCCTGATAGTTTTTATTTATATTATAT
The DNA here is from genome assembly GCF_042194085.1 of Bartonella sp. MU70NMGDW. Classification (NCBI taxonomy): domain Bacteria; kingdom Pseudomonadati; phylum Pseudomonadota; class Alphaproteobacteria; order Hyphomicrobiales; family Bartonellaceae; genus Bartonella; species Bartonella sp. MU70NMGDW. The sequence continues at coordinate 837 of NZ_JBHIMK010000144.1, read as the reverse complement.
CTTAACTCGCTACATTCTATATCCGTATTTTTAGCGAGCACATCAAAACCAAAATCGGAATCTGGAAAAAACATTGGGCCTATGGCTCCCAAACGCCCTAAATATCCTGCATTAATAACCGGAGTCGAAATCTTTTTCTGAATCTCAGCCATTAACTCAAATGCATTCGGTGGATCAGCAGACAATAAAACAAGGTCGACTCCCATTAAAAAAGAACAGAATTCATCTAATGCCTCGACCTCAAGTAAACGTGGCAAAGTTACAACTTGACAAGTACTGTTGTGTTCAAAAATGCGCGCTTTTAAAGCATCTGCTTTTCGCAGACCTATCTGTGCTTCAACAAAAGCGGTGGTCCTTGTTAAATTTGATAATTCAATTCGATCGCCATCGGTTATCCTTAAATAACCAATACCCGCAGCAGCCAAAAGAGTTGCTACGTTAGAACCAATACCACCTGCACCAATTATCCCAATTTTAGCCTGCTGTAAAGACCGCACAGCAAGATCATGATCCATTCCTGCCATATCCAAAAACAATCGATGTCTATCGTATCTATCCTGTTCCCAAACAGTAGATATAATTTTATACTCCATCAGATCTTGTAACAACACAATCATTTGGTGTATTCAAATCGATAAGCATCTCTACTAAAAACGATGGACAACTATTAATTTCGACTAAATCCATATAAGATGACCCACACACTATTTTTTCCTGTGTCTTTATGTAAGTCACAGGCAAGGCCCTGTTCAACTGTATCTTCACTTTCAAACCTCCTCGTCTTTTATTAACTTTTTATCAGTATAAAGCCAGGCCAAATTAAGCGGGATAATTAAA
>NZ_JBHIMK010000143.1:0-3327 GCF_042194085.1 Bartonella sp. MU70NMGDW | reverse complement strand
TTTTTAGCAGGAATTGGCTTTACAATGTCTATCTTTGTTTCAATGCTCGCTTTTAAAGATATTGTTCTGCTTGATGCGGCAAAAATTGGGGTCCTTTGTGGCTCTGGCTTATCTGCTCTTATCGGTCTGGGATATGGGTTTATTTATATTAAGCGCAATAAAGGAATTTCTCATAGTTCCTAACAAACTAACTGAAAATACATTTTTATGCAGAACTTTTAAAAATGATTTTTCTTATTTGTTGGGTTCGGACAATATTTAATGTAAAATCCGTTGTCTTGCCTCATCTTCATACTTATGAAGGAGAAAACTAACATCATCATACTATTTATGAGCCTCTAATATTGCAACAACCTTTGACACTTAAGAAGATTCATAAGAGATATTTTTATTCCTTTCTTCAATAATCTTTTACTCATACACCATCTCCATTCATGATGTGCACAGGAATGATTTTAATTGCTTCAATATAAAAGGCACATTGTTTTTGGATAAAAGTATTTGATTTATCACTATAAATCTTGAATGGAGTCCAAATATCGTAAGATTTTCTCATTTTAAATCTGTACATGATGCATCAATCAAAACTATTCGCTTACACGTCACAAGCCGAGGAGGAGTATGGAGTAAAATTATTTGAAGAAAAAAATAAGAATGCTTCATATAAACACAAGAGCTGTTCAACACGAAAACTAAAAATAAAATGATGACGACCAACTGACACCTTTGATCTAAGTAAGGGAGATGGTCCCCAATAAATTTTACGTTACACCATCCACAGGCACCGTAATGGACTTGGGGAGAGATATTTCTTCAAAACAAGCGCGTAAATTGGCAATATAATAGCGTTTTGTTTTACGTGAAAGGCATATACGATTTAAATAACGCAATAAACAAAACGTGAACCAATGTGTAATATCCATTATTTAAAAGATATTTCTGTCAATACCTTTGAAAGTTGTAAAGCAGAATTAAAAGGAAGTTGTAAAATGGAAGCTGTTTTTCACTTTTATGGCTTCATATTCTTCCCCAATTAGGTTTTATCTCCATTTCAGAAATTATCCCAACAGGTATACGCAACATTCTTGTTCCTATCTGGCATACAAAAACAGAAGTTGCTCGTAGGAGCCTTATCCGTTTCAATATATATCGTCAAACATGCATCTGCGCTGACATTAGATATTGATACGGGTAACAAAAAACAAAAGATTTATTTCAAATAACAACGTCATAAAATCACTACTAGATTGACAATGGGGTGAAAAATATTCTCGTTTTTTATCATCGACACATCACTTGTCTCACTCCATGAAAGAATTAAACTTGAGGTATGCTTCCATAGGGGGCACCCTAGTTTACATAATTAACTCGGGGGAAAAAAGAAAACCTTAGTCATTTAGACTATTCTAAAACACATGATCGGTGGAAAATAGAACATATATATCGTTTCTCTCCACTTTTCCCGCTCTTATTTGATGTTTATTTTCTTTTTGTTTAAAGAGCTCGCTGTATATTTTTGATGCCATAAAATACTCTTTACAGATAATTTAAAAAGCAACACTTCTGAGACTTTCGAATTATACAACGGCACATTAAATACAATAAGATTACAATAATATTGTCATTAAAATTTTTATATATTAATCAAGTAAAATTAACACACATTGTATAAAAATAAATTATAGAGAAAATTTAGTAAGCTACCTCATATTTAAAAATCTTATTCTATCAGCTGTAATATTCAGTGGAATATTTGCTGCTGGTTGTGAACATAATACCACACAGTTACAGATACCAAAAGTTGTAAAATCAAAGACATATGCATGTCAAAAAAGCTCTTTACAAATAAAAAAATCATAAAATATCTAAAAACTATAGGCTATACTACTCAAGATGCTTTTTTCATTGTGCATAATTCTGAATTATTCAAGAAGCAAATTAATAGTAGATAATCTAATACAACCAGTGATGGCAGAGAACTTTTAAACGCCCCCTATCTACTGGGTGCTCAAGCGTATTATCTTCTCCTTGGTGGGGAAGCATATAATGAAATGGTAGAATATTTACAAATTAAAGGTTGTAGTGCTCAAGAAGCTCGCTATTATCGCAGCTGATATTAAGTTAGTAGTCCAGATATTTGAAAGAATATAGTGGAGATTGATAGAAGAACCAATTATTCTGCCTGGATACACAAAATTATGTGCGTAAAGAGTGGTTATTAATACTAAATGTAAAAAATGAAGCATATTTACACATTCCACATGAAATAATTAAGCGATAAAAAATAGACAAGAACAAACTAAAAAATACAAAATACTATAGAAAATAATATTTATAAAAATATCTTTATTGGGAATAAGTGTATTAATTATCGCACTTTGATAACATATCTTCTATTCACTTCAAATGGACATTCCCATTCGAATGCATTATTCTACAAAAGAATACTTTCGCATTCATATACTGAATAAAAAAAATAGCTATATTTCTTACAAGAAGAGTTTTACTTACAAAGGCCACCATTTGAAAAATATGTAAACATGATAAGAAACTAGCACGACATACTACAAAAACGGAAGAATGTATTTCATGCGTGATTGGCAGTATGACACAGAAAATATTTTTAATAGAGTAGTTAAGGGAAGAAAGTTAACCTAAAGAACATATGGAGGCATCGAAAACTCTGAAAATCTTAATCATAATTCAAAAAAAAATAAATAGACATGAGAAAAAATTTAAGTAATAAAACCATAAGCAACACGCTACAACATTACCATTAATTTTGATCTATAATTACATGATTTTATGAAAAGTGCTTCTCGAAGAACTATAAGCCATAAATGTATAAGATATAATAATTTTATAACTTATAGCGCAACATAAATATTGTCTATAGAGATATATTTTTTTATTGCCTCATAATACAGAAAAAATTAAATTTGCAAGATATACATAAAGTCATAAATAATCATTTGAGATAAGCTAAACATCTCTAGAAAATACATCATAAATTTTATTTTTGGTAATTCCGTCACTAATCCGATGCGCCCCCATTGCGCTAAGATTTATAATATTAAATCTGTATTCACGAGGCTGTCCCTCATGTAACACATGCATCCTTTGAATAAACGCAGTGCATTGCTCCTTATTCTATTACGGCTTATATCGCAAAGACTTCTCCATCCCTCTCTATAGGCTCTAAAACGTTTGTAGACGGCATATTTTATATCCCTTCTTAAACAGTTTTAACCCAAACATCTTTCTCTTGTAATGTATAAGCAACCATTTTTAAATTCATCATGAACAAGTTTAAAATAAGAGAGTTTT
>NZ_JBHIMK010000142.1:0-3327 GCF_042194085.1 Bartonella sp. MU70NMGDW | reverse complement strand
GGCATATAATGTACAATTTCTTGTATTGGCCCAGAAACAAAATTTGTTTTTTCGAACAAACGAGTAATTTGTTGCCGACTATAAGGCTCGCCATAACCAAAGGGCGTAGTAATATTGCGCGCCCAAAAGCCAGAGCGATTAGGTACAATAACGATCAAGTGGCCATTGGGTGCTAAAACACGCCATATTTCATTCAATGTTTCAAATGAATTTTCTGTATATTCTAATGCATGTACCAATAAAATACAATCAACTGACGCATCAGGAAGCGGCAAATCTTCTTCAAAAACAAGCGCTGTAGCAACTTGCTCAGCACAAGGCCAAGGGAAAGCACCCTGAGCAGATGGCATAAAAGCAAAACATTGTTGGGCACGTTCACGCAATGTAGAAAGATAAGGAAGTGCATAACCCAACCCCATAATCCGTTTATCCGTAAGATCAGGCCACCATAAATTCAATTGGTCACACAGCGTCTTTTGCACACGCAGCCCAAGTGCAGAAGCATAAAAATCTTTCAGCGCAACGATATCCAACTCAACATACCATGTAGAAACAAATTTCAAACATTACAGATTTTCATATACCAAACTTATATGGACTTCTGCTCTTTTTCCGCAATAGCGAACATTTCAATATTTCATATTTTAAACTTAAATGATCAAAAAATCAGTACAGCAGGATGATTTTGCGTTACAAGCGCTTTAATCATTTTCTTGGAGATGAACCCCATAGAGATTCTTCATACACTATTTCTGACATCAATTAAGAAAAAAGCCAACACTGGTTAATTAAAATGAAGCAATCTTTCAAGATAGTTTTTTTCTTCTTCTAGAATATGCTCTTTACCAAGACGTTTGCGAATTTCATCCAAAATCTGCCGCGTACGCATTTGATCACTTTTTTGTGGTAGTGCCTCACCTTCTTGTTCTTCATCTGTTTTTGAAGAAAGTGGACGTCCTAACGGATCTTTAGGACCAGAATCAGCATTTTGATCATTTCCCGTTTCTTTGAGTGTTTCGCGCATTTTTTTCAAAACATTTTGTGCACCTTGCCTCAAAGATTCCAAAGCATCAGACTGATTTTGTATAGATACCTGATGATTTCCATTATCAAGAGCATTCTCCGCAGAATTCATTTTTTCTTCTGCCCTTTTCAATGCGCCCCCTGTTTCAAATCCTTGTTCTGATAATTCTTTTTCTAATGTTGATAATTCAGACTGCAATTCAGCTTGACGTTTTTTTAAAGATTTTTTCTGTGTTTCCGGCACATTTTCTCCGCGTTTTTGTTCCATCTCTAACTGATGTGTTTCATTGAGAATTTCTTGCTGACGACGCATTAAATCTCCAAGCTGGTCCATCTTTTCTTTCATTTGTGCAGATTGGCTTTTTTCTCCCTCATTTTGATTGCCTTTTTGCACATGCAAATGATCAAGCGTCTGTTCAACTTCCGCTAAGAGTTGTTCAGCTGCTAAAGAAGAGCCCGTTTTAGCCATTTCCTCAATTAAATTTAGCTTTTCTTGTAATGTAGCTTCAGAAAGATTAGGACTTTTTGAGCTTTTAGAATTTTTAGAAACTTGACTATCTTGTGCTTTTTCAGCCAAAGCACGAATATACTCATCCATAGCTTGACGTAAATCTGCCATAAGCCGTTCAATTTCTGCCGCTGAAGCACCGTAACGCAATGCATCACGTAAAGCAGCTTGAGCTTGTTTTAAATTTTTTTGCACGGATTCAAGCTGATTATCTTCAATACCCAAAGCAATTTGCCATAAATAATCCACCACACCACGCAAATCATCTTCTGTTTGTGCTAAAGAAAGTCTTGTCCACGCACTTTGTAGAACAAGAAAATGCTTTACATTTTGCAAACCTTTTTCTGGACGCACAAGCAAAGCAGAAAGCATATCCAATACACGCTCTCTCGCAGAAGCATCAAGCGCTAATAAACGACGCAATTCACTCACCGCACGCGCGACAGGATTTGAAAAAACGTGTTGCGGTAATGTCATAACAAAAGTTTTGCTACGCCCTTTCTGCCCCGCACCATCTTCTGCCACCAAAGTAATTTTGACTTGCGAACCTGCCCATGGATGCGCTGATATATCTTGCACCATCCGCATTTTTCCCTTTCCACCACGCGGAAGAAGAAGCTCTATTTCCGGAGCATTATAAAGAGAGGAAGCACTTTTATTCTGAGAAAGAAAAGGCTCTATTTCAACAAAAGCCTTTGTCACACCATAATCATCATCCACCACATATCGTAACTCTAATGATCCCGTTAAAATCCTCCCTGGTTTTTCCAGCCAATGAATTGTCGGAAGCGTGTCCTTAATCATCTGCAAATGCCACTGCTGTTTTTTACGACGTGATGATACAAATAAATTCATTGAATGCTTTAAATGTGTTTCAAAATGAGCGATTGGATCATTCAAAGCTGTTTGTTCCGTTTTCTCTGAAAACGAAACTTCCCTCCCATCTTCTACAGACTTTGCTTTTACTGTAACGCCAGCCCCATTGACAACACGCACAACAACATTACTCCCTTCAGGGATTTCTAGTTGTGTTTTCTCATCTTTTGTCAAATAAATCGGTGCCACACCGGTATAAGCAGGTGGTGTTACCCAAGCATCAATCCGCATGAATTTTTCATCAACAACAGGACGAAAATCAAAGGCATCAGCCAAACGCCCCCCTTGTGAACCAAAAGAAAAACTAAAAGCGCACACAAAAAGAAGAACACACAAAGCCCTCAAAGCCAAAGGATCATAATCCGCACTATTAAGAGAGATAAATCCAGTTTTTAAATGGTATAATTGTTTTGCCATTCGGCGTTGATGTTCACGCCAAATAACAGCACTAAAATCTTCATCATTTTCAGAACATAAACGATCTGTCTGAATATTCAAAGGCTGATGTCTAAGATCATTGACGCGTTCAAGACGGCAATTCACTTCCCGTATTGTGGGAAACCGAAAACGAACAAGAAAAAATAAACTCGCCCCAGCACAAACAAGTATAACCCCAAGTAAGAGCAAATGTGACCAATAGCCCAAAATGCCAAAAAGTCCCAACCAGCTAAACGAACAAAAGAGACTAACAACGAGGAAAAATGGCAACAACCGTACCCACATCCGTTCAAATGAAAGGATTCCCCACATCAAAATGCGCACACACAAAAGCTTCATTGCAAAGCCTTTGATGTTTTTATTTTTCATAAACAAGCATTTATCCCCTTTTATCGTGGTGCATTAAGATCATAAACCCCATACAAGACAATTTCTAGAAAATAAATTGTTTCATCAAAGTTTAGTAAAAATAAGACCAAAAA
>NZ_JBHIMK010000141.1:0-3352 GCF_042194085.1 Bartonella sp. MU70NMGDW | reverse complement strand
TGCATTGCCATAAACTTCTGCATTATCAAAAACGTGCGGTTCACCGCAAATATATGCATCACCGTAAACTTCTGCATCACCGTAAATGCATGGTTCATCGCAAACTTCTGCTTTGCCATAAATACGAGAATTGTTGTAAACATGTGCATAACCGTAAACTTGTGCATTTTCGTAAACCAAGGCATCACCAAAAACCTTGGCATAACCATAGACTTTTGCATAATCCCCAATCCAGCAATTACCACGATGCGATAGGTTGTCTTCTTTCTCGATATAGCCTCCTAAATCACCTTTCTCGACGTTTCCAAAGTCTCGTAATGCGCGAATGCGGTGGAGAGTTTTGCCCCCAACTTCGATTGTTTCATCAGTAAATTCGTATTTTTTTTCCATGGTTTATTGCCTCTGGCCAGTTGTGATGATTTCATCATTGATGATCTCTGCGTTTCCATGAATAAATACATAACCACAGATTTGGGCATTTCCCCCAACTTTTGCTCTGATGGAAATCAATGAACCGTCATAAATTTTAGCATTTCCATAAATTTTAGCTTTTCCACTAATAAATGCACCACCGGAAACTTGTGCATTCTCGTAGATTTGTGCACTGGCAAAAACACGAGCATGTCCAAAAATCTTCGCATTGCCAAAAATATTAGTTTCTCCGGTAACAGATGCACTACCAAAAACACATGCATTTTCGTAAATATCAGCAATGTGATGAATATAAGCATCACCAAAAACCTTGGCATTGTCATAAACTCTTGCATGACCATCCACACGAGCGTTTTCATAAACATGGGCATCACCAAAAATCTTGGCACAACCATAGACTTTTGCATCATCACCTACCCAACAATCACCTTCATGACTTAGGTTGTCTTCTTTCTCGATATAGCCGCCTAAATCACCAGCTTTAACATCAGCAAAGTCTCTCAGTGCACGAATGCGGTGAAGTGTTCTGCAATCAAACTCAATTGTTTCATCAGTAAGTTCATATTTTTTTTCCATTATTTTACTCCTTTAAGTTAGACTCTGCCTTTGTCGTTCTTGCAAAAGAACGGCATTGCATTGTGGGGTGAATTTTTTGAAAAGGTGGCGTCTTTTAAAAACGCCTTTAGCTTTTAAAGCACATCACAAGGACGCAAACGGTGTTGTTTTTCGTAAGAACCATACATTGCATCATCATATTCGCGCTGTTTTATATCATCTAAAAAAAAACCGTATGCTGTGCTGTGTAGAATAAAATCGTGAGGAATGTTTCCGTTGAAACACTGCTCTTCACATTCTTTAAGATAGAATTCGGCAATATCTTCAGAGATATCTTCGCAACGATTAGTCGTTGGTTCAATACGCAAAATTTGGACAGCATTATCGGCTTGGTCGATAAATTTGATCATGTCACTTTCTTCTAAGAAAGGACCAGATTTAGCGAGATTTTGCTCTTCATTTTCGCACATCACTAAGAGAATTTCATCAGAATTTATAAACACTGGTTTATTCACAAATGCCTCCATATCAAAATATTTAAATACATTTTGAAAAAAACGCCTTGACATAGGTTTTTTTTTTCGGGGTATGGTGTCTTTATATACGCATTATGCATACTGGTCAACAAAAAAATATGCATTATGTGTATTTTTTATGTAACAAGATAAAAATCCTTTATAGGGGATTTTCATTAATTGACATTTCTCTGAAGGAGAGAGGAATAAGTTATGAAAAAAACAAAAAGTGATACGGAATTAGATAATGAAATAATGCAACTAATTTCTACATTTAGTTATGAAAGACAAAAAGCTTTCATTTTTTTTCTTCATTATTCAAGCGGCTTAGAAGGTGAAGAATTGTTTCTTTATCTGTCTGACTTGTTTTCTTTAGCAGATCAATGATTTGTTCTTCAATAGGCTGTTCTACCGTAGATATTGGAAAGGAGGGACCTTCTCCTTCTCCAGTTAATAACCATCCCTCACTAATTCTAAATGCTTTTGCGTATTTTTTAGATGCGCGTGATATTCCTCTAAGACCTTGTTCATGTTGTATATAGCTAGAATAGTTCCATCCAAAATATCTAGCTGCTTCTTTAGCACTTCTAAAACCACGTACCAGACGCGCTTTCATCAATCTAGAGGATTGCTCTGTTATTTTATCAAGCATGTTTATCTCCTATATTACTCATATTGCATAAAATTGGTATGCATTTCGACTTGACATTAAAATACTCGTAATGCATATTTTTTTCATGAATAAGATAGAAGCAAAAGAACTAAGAAAACGCCTTAATCTTACGCTGGACGAAATGGCGGCGTTATTAGGCGTCAACAAATCAACAGTATGGCGTTGGGAAAAATATGGTGTTCCTTCAAGAGGGGCAGTGGCTTATCTTTTAAAATCTTTATGCGATCAAGAGCAACACCCCCCATTGTCGAAAATTAGCAAGAGCTGCGGTGTTGATCACACCGGAGAAACTTTACAGCATTAAGGAGACAAAGATGGCTGTAGAAAAGAAATATGAGTTCACACGCCAAGGAGTAACGCTTTATCCTGATAAGAATAATTCACATGGTATTGTAATGCTTCGTCGCATACGGGCACTGAGAGACTTTGGAAGAGTCAAGAAAGGTGATCTTGGTGGTTTTATAGAACATGAAGGTAACCTATCACATGAGGGTGATTGTTGGGTAGCTGGTTCGGATAGATCTTTTAATAATGGGTATGTTTTTGGCAATGCTCGTGTTTTTGGAGATGCCCGTGTTGGTGGCATGGCACGTGTTTTTGGGCATGCACAAGTATACGGTTGTGCAGATGTTTCTAATTGTGTGTATGTTTATAATTATGCAAAGATTTACGGTAATGCGGAGGTTTATGGTAGTGATACCCGTGTTTATGGTAAGGCGCAAATTTATGAGAATGCTTCAGTAAAAGGCAAAGCAGAAGTTTACGGCAATTCTCGCATTTATGGGGATGCTAAGGTTTACAACAAAGCACGTGTCTACGGTCAAGCCAAGGTTTTTGGTAATGCCGAAGTTTTCAATCAATCTAAAGTTTATGACAATGCGTTAGTTCACGGGCATGCCAAGATTAGAGAGAATGCCAAGATTTACGGCAATGCCGATGTTTGTGACTATGAAGATTTTCGCGATAACGACGAAGTTTACATGCGTAAACACGTTTCATATAGCACAAACGAAGCGCATAAGAATGATGATGGTAAGCCTCGTATAGAGCTTATACCGCCGTTGGCACTGATTGAAATCGGCAAAGTTTTAGAGTTTGGGGCAAAGAAGTACGGAGCAAACAATTGGCGTAATGGCATGCACTGGAGCAGGTTTCACGGTGCTGCTTTACGTCATTT
>NZ_JBHIMK010000140.1:0-3458 GCF_042194085.1 Bartonella sp. MU70NMGDW | reverse complement strand
TTGCTGTCTTTAAAGCATTCTCTGTTTGCTTTTGCCGTTCGCTTTGCTTGCCAAGGTGAAATGCCTTGGCTAAAGCCGCTATAAAGCAAAACTTCTCGAGACAGATATCATTGGTTCTGGAACACCGATACCTCTTAATTTTTTCAAGAAAAAAAACAAAACGCGGCGTAACTTACACAATGTTTGGAAAAAAGAAATCTTGCCTCATGGTTTTATCAAGGGTAGGAGTTTTCCAAAGCGTGTTGATTTTAAAAAGATGAAGAGTAATGTTTTTCAAAGAGTAGACGGAGGTAAATTCCCCATTGCAAAACAAGAAGGATCATCAATTGCTGGAGTGATGTCCAAACCAGAAATCACAAATTCTATCGCACAATATGCCAGTGAAAGATTAACTAAAAACATACAGAGACAACTTAAACGTCAAGAATACGGTGCTAATAAGAAAGCTAAATAATGTTCTCAAGCTTTATCTACCTATCCCATATCCTTATAAGTTTATGCATTACACACTTTGATTGCAATTTTAAAAACAAATTATCACTTATGCTTTGTTTTTTTATAAAAAAGTCAATAAAATCAATATAAAAGATACTTCCCAGCGAATTAGCTTCGTTACGGGGCAGGCTGCGTAAACTATCGCTAGCGACAGAATTTTCAAATTAACTGTACATTGTACACTTAACTCATTGATAAATAATGATTTCAATATGCACACTGTACAGTATATAATTATTTTGAGATGGAAATTATTTTTATTCTCGACATTATTGCGTCAATGTATATTTTTGAATCAGGTGCCTAAGAAACACCTTAAATCGATAGCGGATAGATTACCGACACAATCTCTTCTCCGCACATTAGAGACTTTGACTCATTATATGCTACATGCATATAATGGATTTGTCGGGTGTAGTTACGCTATACAATACTCTTTATGAGCCAAGCGTAACGACGGATTATCGACCGTGTTTCTTAGCGCTCAGCATTCTTCTGGAATGTCAATAAGGAACCTTAATCGATAGGATTTCACTATGAACACTCTTATAGAAATTAAAGAAATGGTTATTGATAGAGAAGCTGTTCAAACCGTCAATGCTCGTGATTTGCATGAATTTTTGGAAATTACATCAAAATTTGCAGACTGGATTAAAAATCGTATTATAGAATGCAAATTTCGAGAAAATATAGATTTTATAGTTTTTTCTAAAAATTTAGAAAAAGATTGCCTAGCGTAAAATACCACAATACATTAGGCATGGCAAAACACCTTCAATGATCGAGCGTAATGATAAAGGTCATTAACCAAAAGAGTATTTTATCGAATGTGAAAAGCTTGCAAAACAAGTAGCGACACCGCAAATCGATTACTCCAAGCCCGAAGCATTACTTGGCATCTTGATTCACCTACAAAATCAAATCGAACAGAAAGATAGCATCATTGCAGAATTAGCATCCAAAGCAGACGCGCTTGAGAGCTTAAAACCTTCTGATGGTTTGTTCAGTCTTATTGAAGGGGAAAAATCCTTGAAGTACGACCAAAAGACTTAACAGATTACTTGCGTAAACATGATTGGGTGTATCGCCGTGTTCCAAGTAATCCATTATACCCTATCAGGATAAAATCAAGAAAGGATTTATGGATTATCCTGCTATCACTATTCAAAGACCTAATGCTACAGAAAAGGTACTGCCTTCAACAAAAATTACACCAAAAGTATTAGCATATTTGAGAGAACAAATCCATGGAGGTGTACAATGAAGGTAGATACCAATTTTTTATGCGATTTATGGATAACGTTGTTTCACTTTGTTAATTGTGAATATGTAGATAACAAAAATTGTAGTGCTCTGGTCGACATCATGGGCATAGTAGAAAAAGCTTTGATTTTAAAACTTCAAGATGAGGTGCCGAATATTACAAAGATTCTTGCAGTTCTTACAGGTTTTGGAACTTCAGAACTACCGCATAGCATGAATCCGTTATTGCAAGTTTATGCTCCTACTTTGGAAAGTCCTGTTGTAAAAGCTGCTTAACTTAAAAACACAACTCCCCTCCCCGTTCTCAAAATGGGGAGGTGGTTTAAAGATCAAGTTTTGAATGGGAGCCAAGACATACTAAAACCAATCGATCTTGAGCAATCAAGCGATAAATCAACACTAAGTCAGGTCGAATATGACAATCTCGATAATTGCTCCAATTCCCAGTCAATGCATGATCATGATATCGAGGTTCTAAAGGCTGGTCATTTGCTAATGCTGCAATGATTTGGCGCAAATCAATATCTAAAAGATGCCGATACCATCCCTTCATTTCACGCTTGAAATCACATTTGAAGATAGTGGTGCGTTCAATCGTCCACATATAGATCATCAAATAATTCGTCTACGGAATGAAACTTTTTTAAGTTGCCTTCATCTAATTCCGTAAAAGCCGCTATGGTTTCCGCATTGGGTTGAAACAAGAAGAACGGAATAGATTTATCTTGTGCAATACGCGTCATCAACACTCTCACAACATCACTTACTGATAAACCTGAAGCTTGAATAACTTGATTAGCGATATTTTGAATTTCTTCTGGTACACGCGCTTGAACCATACGACTGGCAGCCATAATGACTTCTCCTCTTGTAGCTGTATTCCAGTGCAATACAAGTGGAGTTTAATTTCAACCGCAAAATATTTGGCTTATCTGATACGCCGAAAACCCCATTTCTCAATATGGGAAGGAAATCAAGGCAAGGCGAAACTATGAATAAGAAGCATCGTGAGGGGATATCGGTTCGTGCGTTTGCAAAAAAGATGCGTGTTTCACATAATGCAGTGGTTTCTCGGATAAAGACAGGCAAATTTGATGCGGCTCTTTTTGAAGATGGTTCTGTCAATGAAGCCGTTGCAACAAGCAAATCCAACAAGCACCCTACCCAATTTTTAGCGCCTGATGGACAACCGCGAACAAATATCAAACAAACCTCTACAGAGGATGCCAATGAATACAAGATAAAACTGGAGCGAATGCAAGTTGCGCTTGAAAGCGAAAAGATTGCCCTTGAACGCTTACGCGAAACAACCGTTGATCGAGAAGAAATGAAAAAGGCAGCGCGTGAGTTTGGAAGAGTACACCGTGATGCCATGTTGAATTTTCCTCATCGTTTTGCTGCAAGCATTGCTGCACAAGTTGGATGTGATGCCGCCAGCCTTATTGGTGTTATTGATTATTACATGGGCACAGCTTTGCTTGAGGGGGTTAATATTCCAGTACCTTTCATGATCCTCATTCTCCAGAGTTAGAGAACTTGCAAGAAACGAATAATGGATGAAAATACAGTCGAAGAATTTTTCGCCAATGCCAATGACGCACGACAACCAGACCGTCTGAAGCAGATCAACGCGCCGTGATTACAGCACGCTTATGCACTGTAAAAGCTTCTGAACTGCTATGGCCAGATGCCATCACGGA
>NZ_JBHIMK010000014.1:0-32587 GCF_042194085.1 Bartonella sp. MU70NMGDW | reverse complement strand
GAAGAACAGCCTTCTCGAACAGCTGTAGATGCATGGGAAAAGCCCGGCGCAGATCAGCTTGAGATCAAAAAAGCTCTGTTGGAATGCGGAGTGCAGAATTTGGATGGTCGGCTTGATACGGAAACAAGTATGGATGAGAAATTCAATGCTGAGGAGGCAGAGAATGCATGTATGATCCAAGCAGGTTTCCGAGATAAATTGGGAAGGGTGAAGTGGTGTGAGAAATATGAAAATCTTCCAATTTGTCAGCCTGATGCAGTTATTCCTCAGCGAAGTGTAGAGAGGCGTTTGAATAGTCCTCATTGTAAAGAGCATAAAGAACAACCTGAATGTCAACCTTAGGTATTGATGTTTCTGTAATCAATAATCCTCATATTCTTTTTCTCGCATGGGGGGCGGGGTTTCTTTTTTTTAATGTACTAGCCATCTTGTATGCGAGAAAATACTAACAAGTTTTTCAGCCTTTCTATCGTAAATATTGAAGGGGGGAAATGAAAAATATTGAAATTATTGAGTGTTATAATTTTATTAAGCTCTGCTGGATGTGTTAGCAAATCTCCTCCAATCGATCTTGGCATTATGAGAAAAGCCCAATGTCAATGAATCTACGATCTCACAAGCACTGTTCAAATGTGGCAGGCAGCCAATCTACGCTTTTCCTGAAAATATGGATTCGTGTGCAAGTGAGTTTGCAGCAATTTATGAATGCATGACTAAAGCAGGTTATCGATACAAACCACAAGATTCAAAGAGAATCTACTTTTATCAGTATCGCGAAGTGATTCATTTTTAGCAAATTTAATGGTAGTAAGGTATCAGCAGGTTATAGATAATGATATTTTTGGTGTACCAATTAGACGAAAAAGATGTTACGTCTTGATGAATGATAAAAAACGCTAGTAAATAAAAAAAGCTTTGCACAAGTGATCATCAACAGTAGAATACTCATTTTAAATCAATAATTGAATGAAAATATTAAACGGGAGAAGAGAAAAATACAGCTCTTTTGTCTCCAATATAGTTATATTCATCAGCTACGAGATTAGCAATAGTGTTGTTGTCAGATGATGATAGTGGAGGATAGTGAGTTGTTGTTTAGAGAAATTTATTCAATATAAAGAATGTCAAATAATAGCTTTGCTAAAATATCTGCTTTAATGATAATAAACAGATAGCTTTCATAAAACTGATTTTGATGAAATTTTATTTTGGTGTTTTTTAATTTTAAGATGGTGAGTGTTTTACTGTATTTTAGATTTTATCAAAAGATCTAAAGTATTATGCAAGTAATTTTGATATAAAGATCTTTTCATTTTATGATAATTTTTTTGTTAGATACTAGCATTTTTAATACAGAAATTGTGTACATTAGGTTATAAATTAGTGTGCGATTTTTTGTTTTTTTATTGTAGTTAAAGAAATGATGCTGTTATAGCTTTCATATAATATATCTCATTATATCGTATTTTTATTAAAACGGTTCGATTGTTTAAATCTTAAAAATTGTTATCATTTTGTTGCATTTTTATTTTTCGGTGGTGAGATAAATTGAATATTATATCTCTTCGAAATTCACATTTTTCGCGTTTTTTGAGATGCACTCTTTAAAGAGATTGTCATCATAAATGGTGTTTTTAAACTTTTTGTTCTTTCTTTACATAAAATACAAAACATATTATGAGTATGCTATAATTTATCATAAAAAACAAAAAATATCAATTTGTTTTATTCTTATTGTGTTTAATTCGTGGTTTGTTTTTTTTGCCAGCATTTTTTGTTTTGTTGAAAAAAAGAGAGTTTTGAAAAACAATGATAACCAAGGTATCTAAAAATCACTTGTATTCGTGTGTTTTTACAGCAGCTATTTTTTCTTTTTTATTAAATATAAATATTGAGGCGCATTCTCATTCATATACATCACTGTCATGTGACGAAAACAAATTGCCTTATAAATGCAGTGATGGTGTAAAGCATACAATTAGTGATAAAGTATATAAGTTCACGGTACCTGTTAAAGAAAAGAATGGGGAGGGTAGTTCTCTCATATTGCCTGCTGCTATAGTAGTGCAGGAGCCAAATACAGTTATTCAGGCAATGCGTGTAGAGGTTGAAGCTACTGCGGGTATAGAAGATATTTATGGTGTTTCTGTATCACAAGGGGGAAGAGTTGTTTTGAGTGATTCAGCTTTTAAAAATGTGTCAATAGGTCTTAAAGCTGATAGTGGAATGATTGAGGTTAATCGTGGAACAATTGAGGCTTCTCAGTTTGCGGCTTATGCAGAGAAGCGAGGAGCATCTGTTACGTTAACGAATACAAAAATTAAAGTGGAAGGTTTGGGTATCGGTCAAGAGAGTGCTCTTTTCGTTAGGGCTGATGCGGGTATTCAGATGAAAAGTGGTTTTATTGATGTGAATGATGCTGCTGCGCTTTATGTGGGGAGAGGGGGGAGTGCGACTTTAGATGGTGTTACCATTACTTCAAAATATCAAAAAACAGAAGACAATGAAAATACAAGTGAAAAGATTGCACATACAGTTTTCAATGTAAAACATCAGGGCTCTGTTTATTTAAAAAATACTAATATTATTTCTACGGATGTTCATGTTTTAACAGTTGGACAAGATTCTAACACACCATCCAATAATGGAAGGGAAGGAAATATTTTAATTTCGCGGGTTAATATTGAAGATTCAACAATTAAAGCAATAGGTAATAAACATGGTATGTATTTTGAGATGGATGGGGGGAATGATGGGTATGAACAGGGACTTGTCTTTTTGAAAAGGACGATTTTTGAGGTTCCAGATGGAACAGCTATTCACAGTAATAATAGTCGTAGTTATATTGCAGTAACAGAAGGTACAAAAATTTTTGGTGACTTATTATTAACAGCTGAAAAGGGAGGGACTGTAGCGATTTTGGCTGATTCTTCTTCATTGATAGGAGGGACTCGTGTTGCCGATGATTCTATTGCTGAGCTTTATTTGACAAGGGGATCAAAATGGTTTTTGACAAAAAGAAGAGAGATAGCTTCGCAAGCTGCAAACCGCACAAGTTCATTTATTTCATTTGTGAAAGTTTCTGATAGTTTTATTGCTTTTGAAACTCCAATTTTTCAGGATTATCAGACACTTTATATTGGGGAGGGAGAGAAAGAAGTTTATAGTGCGCAAGAAAGTGCTGATATTTATCTCAATACACATTTCAGTAGTGATGGTTTGCTCGATAATAAAAAGACTGATCGGCTTTTGATACATGGTGATGTTTCTGGAAAAACGACAGTTTATGTGCAATTTGTCACAGGAAACCAAGGTGAGATAGCAACCGGTGAAAATGTTCATAGTATTTCACTTATTCAGGTTTCTGGAAAAGCGGCAGAGGATTCTTTTCAGTTAAATCGTGCTTATATTGCATTAGAAGGGTTGCCTTACCGATATTATCTTCATGCTTATGGTCCAGATTCTGCTCTTGGAAATGCACAAATTTCTCAAAGATTGGTTGAAGGAAATGGACATTTTTGGGATTTTCGCCTTGAAAGTAAGTATATTCAGCCTTCTTTGGGGACGTCTGTTATCCCTCATTCTGAGTTAAAGGTCAGAGAGGTTGTTCCACAAGTTCCAACCTATCTTTTGTTACCGAATGCTTTGTTTCATATTGGACTCATGGATATCAGTAATCAACAAAAGGAATTGCAAGTTACGCAGTCTATTCCTCGAAAATTATTAAAAGTTGAAGGGAATTTTGCTTTATCTGTCCACGGTTATGGTGGGAGTTATCGTTATGTCTCAGATCTTTCTAAACTTAAATATGGGTACGATGGTAACGTTGATTATAACGCTATAAAAACAAACATTTTGCTCAAAACAATAGAGAGCGCATATAGTACAACATCTTTTGGGATTATGGGAACCTATGGAAAGCTTTCCTTACAACCTCGTAATGTGGAACAAAGCCAAAAGAGTACGTTTAATAAATGGTCATTTACGACATACGGTAGTGTGAAACACAACACTGGTTTTTATGTAGATGGTCTTTTATCTTATGGTTTGTTTAAAGGGGATGTGCTTACCCATACTTGGGGTAAGACGGCGACATTAAAAGCAAATCCTTTGAACGTTTCGTTTTCTGCTGGTAAAGTGTTTATGACAGGATATGAAGATCTTATTTTTGATCCGCAACTCCAGCTTATTTATCAACATCTTCAATTTGATAAGTTTCGTGATATTGATGGATTTGATGTTGAGATGAAAAAAATAGGTCAATGGTTGGTGCGTATTGGGGGGCGTTTAAATAAAACATTTTCAGCATCTGAAAAGGATCGTATTATTTGTTTTTATGGTAATATTCATCTTTCTAATCGTTTTGGTAAAAAACAATTTGTTCATTTTAAAGATGTTTTCCAGTTGGGTTCTTTTGGTTCTTCTTTAGAAACAGGTTTGGGTATTAATGCGCAGTTTTCTTCTAAAGTTACACTTCACAGTGATCTTAGCTATCAGCATAGGTTAACCAAGGCTGGTTTTTCTGGAGTTCATTTTTCTGGTGGTTTGCGCTATCATTTTTAATAAATCGTTTTAAAAATAATAAATGTGATTTTTAAAGTTTTGTTTTATTTCCTTGATTTAAACCATTGATAGTGCAGCAATTTTAATTGCTTCTTTTAATAATGGCATCATGTGTTTTAATAAGTATGAAAGGATCACGTTGATTTATTTTTTTATCTGGTTGATAGGGGGGCTTAAATGTTTCAAAAAAATTGATAATGAGACTGTAAATCTATTTGTGTTATTTTGGCTATAGATATTTTGGATGTATTCGTCATCAGCTTTTTAAAATAGTAGCTTTATTATCCTATTATGCTGTAAAGTATTGTCGTTTGAAGTTGCTGATATCAATCATGAAAGGCAGGGAGGTGTGTTGACTGTTGATTTAAGAGCTTTTGCTGTTAAGCAAAGGAGGGCATATGTCAAATATAAAGCGCTATTGTTTCGTGGATAATACGCATTTTTATGCTTTTAAATTTTGTAAAAAGCGTTTTTGAAGCTGTTCGTATCGATAGCATTATTGTAGGTGGATCATGAGAAAAGTGGTAAAGCTTGAACACTTTTACCATCAAATTCAACATCTTCAGTTCTTATAATGATAAATGCTTTAAAAAATTGTTCTAATGGCTGTATTGAATATGTGAAGAAGATCATGTCTTATTTGTGAAATAGATATGAAATATAACTTTTAAATCAGAGTGGGGGCTGTAAGATCTTTTTTTCTTCTTTGAGACGTGGGGAGAAGAGGTTGGTCGTATCGAAAAAGTCGTTTAGAAGTTTTTATTATTGTTTCAAATACAGAAACATTGAAGAGCTTTTATTAAAATGGGGTGTAAAAGTAGATCATATTTCCCTCAATTTCTGTTTTTTGAAATATGCATCTTTAATGGAAAGATATTTGCGAAGTTTTAGGCATTCGCATTCGCATTGTGACTTCATTTGTATCGATAAGATTTATATCAAAGTTGAGGGTCAGTAGAAATATCTTTATCGGACTATTGATAAACGTGGTGTTTCCATATGATGCTTAAGGTGTCATCAAGCCATTTATGGTAATTGCGTGCTTCTTCGTTTGAGTTATGAACAGAGAAAATAAAACCAGGATATCCACCAAATGCTGGTGGAGGTGGTGAAGTATGATTGGTTTCAAAGAAAATGATAGTTCTGGCGGTTTGAGGATGCTGCGCAACCTTATCTAGACCAAAAAATCCAGAAAACCGTCCATGACCACGAAGAGGAATAATGTAATTTGCAGCCACTTTTTCAGCTGGGAGTATATCGGGAAGGTTTGGGTTTGGTTCAGCTAAAGCGGCATTCATACATAGTTTTGCAAATGAAATCCCTGTACCTTTCTCAACAATAAAATGGGAGACACCTGATCCACCTATACGAGCGCCGATCTCAATTATATAAGGTAAATTATTAGCATCTAGACGTAGCTCTACATGGGCAGCACCCATATTTATGCCAAGAGCTTTAACTCCAGAGCATGCAGCCTCACATAAAGCAATAATTAAAGGATCATCTATATCGCAGCGTTGACGATAAATTGTTTCTTCAAACCATGGTCCCTCAGGCTGTCCCTTGTCTCCAACGGTCAGAACATGTACACCTGCTGTATCAACAAAGCATTCTACGACAAACTCTTTTCCTGGCAAATACTGTTCTATAACTAAACCTACAGGTTTATTTTTATCATTAAAACGTGCCATGTCTTTATACTGAACATTCCATACGGCTTTAATGAGATCAGGAAGTTTGGCGGAATTTTTAGCTAACATTACGCCTGCACTTGCCCATCCAGAGACGGGTTTAATAACGAGTGGATAATCCAAGGCTTGTATTTGTGATAGGTCTTCTGGATTATCTATATAAAAGAATCTTGGTGTTCTTAAGCCTGCTTTAGCAAAAGCTTGACGCATGAGATATTTATTTCTGGTTAATGCTGCTACTTCTGGTTCAATACTTGGAGTATTGATTTTTTTTGCAGCCAAAGCTGTCCATAGGATGGCTTCTTCGCGAAGGGTCATAACCCCAGAAATATTGCGTTCTTTTGCTCCCGTTGCAAAAGTGTCTAGAGCTGCCTCTGGGTTATCAAAAACAGGAAGTTGCCAAGTTGAAGTTACTGCTGCAGGGTGTTGAGAGGGAACGCTTTCAGCGGTATCATAGATCATTACTAATTCGATATTAGCTGCTTGTGCTGCTTCAAATATAAATGGTAATTTTGCATTGCGCTGGCAAACTAACGCGAGTTTTTTCATTTTGTTTCCTCATTAAATTTGGAGTTTTGAGAATGGCGTTTATGTTGCCATGTAGATACCTTTGATGCATCTATAAATAAGAGTGTCATCCCTATAACAACTACAATCATAGCAATTATTTTGATCATATTGAGAGAAGGGCTCGAGCCGATTATCCATTCACATGCAATCACTGCAAAAGAGGATAATACGCCGATAGTGTTGGCGTATAATACGCCTCCTTCGGCTAAAACTTTTTAGTATAATACGTAAACTGGTGCCGAGCAAACAGTTCCTAAAATCAATATTTTAAATATATCTTCTAACTTAAGATATAAGAGTGGGGCAGGATCAAAAATAAATAATGGCATAAATGATGCTGCAGAAATTGTCGTGATCCAAGCCAATGAGGTGAGCAAAGGTAAATTTTTAAGATAACGTTTAGACAATAAGCCATAAGCAGAGTAAGAAAGTGCTGCTGTTAAAGCAAGAGCTGTTCCTATTAGGCTGTAATATCCACCCTCTGCACTGTTTATATTAAATGCTATAGCCGCTACACTGACAATGATCATACCGATAAGTTTTAACCATGAGAACGTAAGGCTATTCGTCAGTGCACCCAATATGTAGGTAATACCTGGAATAGTAGCGAGCACCATGGTTAAATCACTGGCTTTGAGTGATTTTAATGCGCCAAAACTGCATACAAAATACAGCGAAAATCCTAACACTGAGAGAATTAAAAAAGAAGGTATCATGGAAAGCAATGGTAGGGATCTGAAAACAGCTTTCTCACGAAATATTGCAATCAGCCATAAGGTGGCAGCGGTGGCAAACAACCTAAGTCCAACCGCATGCATGACGGGTATATTGCTAACCAAATTCTTAGATAATAACCAACTTATGGAAAACAATGCTAGAATGGCAAAAGTAAATAATAGTAACCGTCCTTTTATAAAACTCAATGATTTAATCCTCTAATCACTCGCTGTGCATAATATGATGTTGAAAAATTAAATCGTGACTGTGAAGTTTGCGGCTTTCCAAGATTATTTTGGATATAATCTTTAGCTCCTGCCAAATAAGCGTCATCATCTAATGCTTCAAGTGCTTCTATATCTGCTATCATCAATATTATTACTTTTTCAAGACGCTCCAAATCAAATTGAAGATAACCTTGATTTGTTTCAATCAATGCTTTGTTCCGCATCAATATTTCAAAAAGCAAGATCCCTGTACCAGCATCGAATGTCATATGCTGATCAGAATCTTGTGGATAACGAAATATGCGTTCTAATAGGACAAATTCAGTTATTTCTTTCCAAAATTTTGGATGATTTTGTAGCATAATACGCACTGTAATTAAATCAACTTTAGTTTCTTCTAGAAGACCTGTAAACCAATTTAATTTTATATACAGATTTTTATCCAATGGCCGCGGTCCGGTATGATGTGCATAGTCATGATAATAGCCCCACAAACAGCGAGCATCGTAAATGTCTTTTTTAGATAAGTTACGACTATGCAATTGACCGAACAGGAATTTACTATCTCGACCGAGTAAACGTTCAGCTTCCACAATTGTTTGCTTATTGTAAATATCAAAGAATTTACTGAAAAAAAACAAAGCAAATGCTTGCTTATCAATTTTTTGAGCAGCCGCTACAGATTCTGGGAATAGAACAATGCAATTGCCTTCTAAAAAACCTCTTGATGCTATTCCCATTTTTATACATTGAAATGGTGATACATAATTATTTGTATATTTTGAGGCGTCAGCCAGATAGGCCGTTTCATGACGATATCCTGTAACTAATTCCAGCCGGAATCCTTCTGGATCAGGTCCATTTGTTGCACGCATTGGAGCCAAGAAAAACAAGGGAGCATCTGGTAATGGGCTTTGAAAGCAGCCAAAGTGTTATCAAATTTAGGAGGGGTCGTTAAACCGCTGATTATCCACTGATGAAGATCATCAGAAATGGTCGCTAAAAGTTTTGGAGATAATCCGTCAAGAATATTGGCATGGTGGTTCAGCAGAGTGATCAATTCATTGATCATATTATTATCTGCTGAAGTTGGTTCCTTAATGCTCCCATCTCGTTCTTGGCGCATACGGAATTTGTCAACCAAGTTAACAATGGAAAGAAGCGCTTCAGATTTTTTCATGATTAGTTGACTTTAGTGAGTGGAGCAAAAAGGCCATTGGCACTTGTCCAAAATTTTCGACAATACTCAGCCTATAGCGATTTGCCGCAACCGATGTTGTGATACAAGCATCGGCTTTTTCAGCCTTACAAAGAACGGCTGCATCAGCATTGCTGTTGGCAAATACTTTGTCATATTGATGAGCTACCAAAGATTGCGGGGCAGAATGAGTCGCTACGGTTTTAATTTTATCAGCGTTATTGCGTTTAGCTAAAACCATAGAGTGAGTAGGCATGATAAAGCTGTCAAATAATTGCATATCACCTAAACGGGTAAATATGAGTGTATGCAAATCAGGGTAAGCAGCACAGCTTAAGAGATATCCATCCTTTTTCTGAGCAAGTTCATTAAATGCTTCTTCAAGAGTTGTGTATAAGATAATACGGGATCTCGAGTCAGTGGACAAAATATTTTGATTGTGATTGTCAAGCCACTATTGTGCTGCAGCTGTGCAGTTAGTATCTGCAGGGATAAGTGTATAGATAAAAGTATTATTTTCAGATTGCATGATCTCTATTCTTTATAATTATATGCCTAAATTTAAACTAGTGCAATATGTAGAGTATATCAAGCACAATGCGTTAAGTAATTTAGTGCTTTATAAAATAATGTATATGTGAGAGCAAATTTACGATATAATTTGGTCTTTTCATTATTCTATCATGCTGTAAAACACCGTCGTTTAGGGGAGTGATTGAGCAGGAAAAATTCTATGCAAGGGGTATTTATTGGATATGTTAGAGAATTATTGGAATGGTTAAGCGAAGGTAAATGACACGTAAAGCACACTGTTCTATCATTTTGGGGATGATGAACTTTTTGGCTTTAATATTTTGCAAAAAGTATTTTTGAAGCTGTCCGTGTCGATAACATTATTGTAGGTGGATAATAAGAAAAATGATAAAACGTGATCACCTTTATTATCATATTCAATGTATTAAACTTTTTAATTAAGATAATACTTTAAAAAATTATTCTATATTCATGACTGTATTGAATATATGAAAAGATATTATCATTGTCTTGTTTGTAAAAGAAACATGAAATATAACTCTTTAATCAGATTGGGATTGGCAAGATCTTTTTTCTTCTTTGAGGCATGGGAAGGTCGGATTAATCTTATTAAAGTGTATAAAACTTGGATAAAACAGTCGCTTTCTTGAAAAGATCAGAGGTAAACAAATATGCGTGAGATTTTGGATCATTTTGATATGCCATTGAATAAGAATAAAACAAGTTCTGTTCAAAAGATTCAAAATCTTTCATGCCAATCACACCCAAAACGGTTTTATAAGCAAGTGAAGATCGCTTGTGAGGAGGTCGGCTTTACGATTTTGTTGGATGAACGTCCCGTAAAAACGCCCGCAAGGCGTCATTTTCATGTGCCAACAGAAGTGTTTGCTGAATATGTTGCTCAGGAATTTGAGAACCAAAAGCACGTTGTTGATCCTGCAAAAATGCCGATGACGCGTTTGGTTAATACTGTTATTGATGGTATCGCTGATGATATGCAGGTTGTTTTTGAAGATTTATTGCGTTTCGTTGCGTGTGATATGATCTTTTATCGTGCACAGACACCTAAAGAGTTGGTGCAAAAACAATCTGAGCAATGGGATCCTTTATTAGACTGGGCAGAAAAAAAACTGGGTGCAAGGTTTTATTTGACAGAAGGGCTGATGCATGTGGAACAATCACCAGAAGCACTTCAAGCTGTGAGTCATTATTTACGTAGCGTTGAGTCTCCTTATATGCTTGCCGCACTTCATATGATGACAACCTTAACGGGATCTGCTCTCATTGCTCTTGCTGTTGCTGCGGGAAATATTGATGCTGATCATGCTTGGTCTATTGCCCATTTAGATGAAGATTGGATGATGGAACAATGGGGAATAGATAAAGAAACAATGGTACGCCGTGCTCATAAAAAAGTTGAATTTAAGGCTGCTGCTACAATTGTTACAACTTGTTTATAGGGGTAAATCTTTTATTTACGTGCGTTCTTTTCACTCAGAGTATTTTTGTGACTTTTTGGGGATTGATTTTTACTTTTTCAAGTCCAGGAAATAGTTCATTGGTTATGTTTAAGAGCGTTTCGTCATTCCTACGGATAAAATACCATTGGTTATCGTGAAGTAGGGCAATAATTTCAGTTTGAATAGAGCATTTTTTTCCAGCATTTGTTGTGGTTACAAGCTCCACGGGTATAACAAAATAAGGGGTGCCATTATCAAGTGTACCTTCACGTTTTTGTTTTTGGTCAATGTTGATCGTTTCAATCTTGTAACTTTCTGCCAACCGTTCTATTTGGCTTTTCATGATTTGTCGAAATTGTGATTGACTAAGATTTTTTTTAGCGGTTAAGCGGTTGATGATTTGGGGAGGAATAGCATTTAAGATGACATTTGCATCGGCATTTTTAAGTGCTTTACTATAAGCGGATGCCGCTTTTTCAAGAGCTATGAGTTTTTGATTGGTTATCGTATGTGCTTGAGTTGTTGATGTGATAAAGACAATGCATAAAAGAAAGGGAACGAGAAAACAAATTCGCGGCATTAGAGACCTTGTTAGTTCATTTGAAGAGATTCAACACATTATAAAGGAAAAGCGGATGAGCAAAAAGCCTCTTGCGCTTTTGCATGAGAAGAATATCCACAAAAATGGAGGCTTTTGCCTCCATTTTAAAAATCAGAAGAATGCGTATTGATTGTTTAAACAGAATAGTACATATCAAATTCAACAGGATGAGGTGTTGTTTCGTAGCGCAAGACTTCTTGCATCTTTACTTGAATGAAGGAATTAATCTGATCATCATCAAAAACGTCGCCAGCTTTAAGAAAGCCACGATCTTTGTCAAGTGCTTCAAGCGCTTCACGCAGACTTCCTGAAACAGTAGGGATTTCTTTGAGTTCTTTTAAGGGAAGATCATAAAGATCTTTATCCATAGCATGTCCGGGATGAATTTTGTTTTTGATGCCATCAAGACCAGCCATTAAAAGGGCTGCAAATGCCAAATAGGGATTTGCTGTTGGATCTGGAAAACGAACTTCTACGCGTTTTGAATTTGGTGAGGAGCTCATTGGAATACGGCAAGATGCAGAACGATTACGTGCTGAATAGGCAAGAAGAACAGGAGCTTCATAACCAGGAACCAAACGTTTATAGGAGTTTGTGGATGGGTTTGTAAAAGCATTGATTGCTTTTGCGTGCTTAATAACACCACCGATAAAAAATAAACAGGTTTCTGATAGACCGGCATATTCATTTCCTGCAAAAATGGGTTTGCCATCTTTCCAAATGGAGATGTGGACATGCATTCCAGAGCCGTTATCACCAAAAACTGGTTTTGGCATGAAGGTTGCTGTTTTCCCATAACTGTTTGCTATTTGATGTACAACATATTTAAAAATTTGCATCTTGTCAGCTTCGCGAACGAGTGTATCAAAACGAATACCCAATTCATGTTGGCCTGCTGCTACTTCGTGATGGTGTTTTTCGACCTGTACGCCCATATCCTTGAGTGCTGTGAGCATTTCAGAACGCATATCTTGGCAGGAATCAATCGGCGGAACAGGAAGGTATCCTCCCTTTATTCGTGGGCGATGCCCTAGATTGCCTGTTTCATATTCCGTGTCATCATTGGAGGGAAGTTCACTTGAATCGAGTTTAAACCCTGTGTTGTAAGGATCCGTTTTATAGCGCACATCATCAAAGATAAAAAACTCTGCTTCTGGACCTACATTAATTGTATCTCCAATGCCTAAAGATTTCATATAAACCTCAGCCCTTTTGGCGATAGAACGAGGATCTCTACGATAAAATTCACCAGAGACAGGATCAAGTACATTACAAAATATAACCAAAGTGGATTGAGCAAAAAAAGGATCAATATGTGCTGTTTCTGGATCTGGCATTAAAACCATGTCAGATTCATTAATTGTTTTCCAACCAGCAATTGAAGAACCATCAAACATGACACCATCACTAAAAGTATCCTCGCTGATCTCTGCGATATCCATTGTAATGTGATGCAATTTTCCTCGTGGATCAGTAAAACGTAAATCAACAAAACGGATTTCATTGTCTGTAATCTGTTTGATAATATCTGATGCGGTTGTCATATTCAATTTCCTTAATATGGCGTTGAGGTGGATAAAAAAGTGAATTTTCTCATTATTTATTAAAGGGCATCGATACCAGTTTCGTCGGTGCCTATACGAATGGCATCATCAATGGAAAAGACAAATATCTTTCCATCTCCTATATGTTTGGTTTGAGCTGCTTTACGTATTGCATCAACAGTTTGTTCCAGTTTTTCATCGGACACAACAATTTCAATCTTTACTTTAGGTAGAAAGTCAACAACATATTTCGTGCCACGATAAAGTTCTGTATGCTCCCTTTGATGGCCAAAACCTTTCGCTTCTGTTACTGTAATACCATGTAACCCAATTTTTTGAAGCGCTTCTTTCACTTCATCAAGTTTGAAAGGTTTTATAATGGCTTCAATTTTTTTCATGCTGAAATTATCTCCAACGTTATTTTGTCTTTTTAGACTGCATCACATTATATTGACAACTGTAAGATGTCCAACAGATACTTTGTGCACAAAAAGTCGAAAATAATGACACTCTATGCTCTTTTAGGAGAGTTTCTTTTGTAGAATAAAGTCAAATACTGTTTTTTGGGAAGAAATCTTACAATTTTTGTACAAGAATTAAAATAATATAATAAAAGAGTTTTGTTTTTTTTGTTAGATAATACGTTGACTTATAAGGATAATTAGACGTTTTCTATACGGAATGAGAAACTCTAATAGCGTAAGATTTTCTCATTTTAGATCTTTTTATCGTCAATCAATCAAAACGATACCTTTGTATATCATGAATAGTACGAGTGTGTGGATAAAAACATTTGAAAAAATAACATGCTTTTTATGAAAGCTTTCGATAACTAAAGGTTTTGCAATATTAGGGAGTAGGGGGATACAAAAATATTGGAAAAGAGTGTGATGATGCCGATCATGCTCCTTCATAAACGTAAAGATGGTTGTGTACAATAGTGGATTTATCATTATAGCATTAGGTACCGTTGTGAAATGGGCTTGAGAGCGTTGAGAAATATTTCTTTAAAACAGATGTGTGATTTGGCAACGCAAATATATTTTGTTTGGAGCGTTTTGTCTCTTCGTGAGGAATGTGATTCCATTAAGGAACGCGATAAACAAAAGCGTGAAGCAATGGGCAATCTTCATTATAAGATACTGCTGCGGATACCTTTGAAAATCGTAAAGATAAATTAAAAGAAGATGTAAAGATAGGAACTTATTTATATCCTAAAACTTCGTATTCTTTCCAAATTGGGCTGTTTGGTCGTTTCAGATATAAACAAAACAGAGAATAAATACGCAATTATGCGTGCGTTCCTATAGGCAATACGAAAATTGAAACAGCTTATAAAGCGCTAAATTGTTTCAGCCTTTGCTTTAAACATGTTGCACCACTGGAATTAGGTGTTGGTGTTTACAAGGTAACAATAGAAGTACAGGCTTTGTTCGTATGATTTATTTTACAATGGAAACCGTTTTTAAGAATTGGAATTATAGAGAGAGGGGCGCAGTAAAACATCTTTTAGAAATTTTCCTGTGTAGGAAGCGGGGACCTTAATGATGTCTTCAGGGCGTCCAATTGCAACGATTTCGCCACCACGATCTCCACCTTCGGGTCCTAAATCAATAATCCAGTCGGCTGTCTTTATAACATCGAGGTTATGTTCAATGACTATAACTGTGTTGCCTTGCTCGACTAGTTCATGCAGCACTTCAAGAAGTTTGGAAATATCGTGAAAATGTAAACCTGTTGTCGGTTCATCCAAAATATAGAGTGTACGTCCCGTTGTTTTACGTGAAAGTTCTTTCGCAAGTTTCACACGTTGTGCTTCCCCACCAGAAAGTGTGGTTGCTTGCTGTCCTACTTTTATGTAACCTAATCCTACTTTAATGAGAGTTTCCATTTTATTATGAATAGCGGGAATAGCTTGGAAAAATTCCTCTGCTTTTTCAATTGTCATATCCAAAATATCGGCTATAGACTGTCCTTTGAATTTTATTTCTAGTGTTTCTCGATTATAGCGTTTTCCTTTACAGACATCGCAAGTAACATAGACATCAGGTAAAAAGTGCATTTCAATTTTTATGACTCCATCACCTTGACATGCTTCGCAACGTCCTCCTTTAACATTAAATGAAAAACGACCAGCTTTGTAACCACGGGCTTTTGATTCTGGAAGATCGGCAAACCACTCACGAATCGGTGTAAAAGCGCCTGTATAGGTTGCGGGATTAGAGCGTGGGGTGCGTCCAATGGGGGACTGGTTGATATCAATGACTTTATCAAGAAATTCTAATCCTTCAATTTTGTCATAGCTGGCAGGGCTGTAATGAGAGCCCATGATATGATGTGATGCTGCTTTGAAAAGTGTTTCAATAAGAAATGTTGATTTTCCTCCTCCAGAAACACCGGTTACACATGTAAAGGTTCCAAGAGGAATATTCGCATTGATATTTTTGAGGTTATTTCCTTTGGCACCGATGACTTTAAGTGTTTTCATTTTTGATATTTTACGTCGTTTGGCAGGTATTTTAACAGCCATTTTTCCTGAAAGGTATTGTCCTGTGAGAGAGGCTGAATTTTCTATAATTTCCTGTGGTGTCCCTTGCGCTATGATTTCTCCGCCATGAACGCCCGCGGCAGGGCCCATATCGACAACATGATCTGCTGTGAGAATAGCGTCTTCATCATGTTCAACGACAATAACTGTATTGCCAAGATTGCGTAAATGGCGCAGCATTTCCAAAAGGCGTTCATTATCGCGTTGGTGTAAACCGATAGATGGTTCATCTAAAATATAAAGAACGCCTGTAAGACCAGAACCAATTTGGGATGCTAACCGAATGCGTTGACTTTCTCCACCTGAAAGCGTTCCTGAAGTTCGAGACAAGGTAAGATATTCCAATCCTACATGATTTAAAAAAGCTAAACGTTCGCGAATTTCTTTTAAAATACGTATAGCGATATTACGTTGTTTTTCTGTGAGATATTGATGAATATTGGCAAACCAATCATCTGCCTTTAGAATAGAAAGATCTGATATTTGCCCAATATGCATTCCGTGGATTTTTACAGCAAGTGCCTCTGGTTTTAAACGATAACCATGACAAGCTGGGCAAGGCGAAGAAGACATATAACGTTCGATTTCTTCTCGAGACCAAGCAGAATCGGTTTCTTTCCAGCGTCTCTCCATATTGGGGATAATTCCTTCAAAAGGTTGGGTTGTTTTATGCGAACCAGAATTATTTTTATAGATAAAAGAGATTTCATCTTTTTTTGTACCGTAGAGAATTGCCTGTTGTGCTTCATTAGAGAGTTCACACCATTGATCTGTGAGTTTGAAACCGTAAGCTTTTCCTAATGCTTCTAAGGTTTGTCTGTAATAAAGTGAATCCGATTTAGCCCAAGGAGCAATGGCTCCATTCTTTAGGGTAAGATTTTTATTTGGCACAATTTTTAGTGGATCCATTGCCTTTTTTATACCTAATCCATCGCAGAGAGGGCAGGCTCCGAAAGGATTATTGAACGAAAAAAGGCGTGGTTCAATTTCAGGAATAGAAAAACCAGATATAGGGCAAGAAAACTTTTCTGAAAAAATGAGCCGTTTGTGTGTATCATTTTTTGATTTATGAGCAGATTCCTTTGTCGTTTCTTTTTGTGCCAAGGGCTGGTCTGCCATTTCAGCTATGGCAAGTCCATTTGCTAATTGTAAACAGGTTTCTATACTATCAGCCAAGCGAGAGGTGATATCTTTTTGTACAACAATGCGGTCTACCACGACATCGATGTCGTGTTTATATTTTTTATCAAGAGGTGGAATATCGGCGATTTCATAGAATTTTCCATCAACTTTAGCGCGTTGAAATCCTCTTTTTAAAAGTTCTGTTAGCTCTTTTTTATATTCGCCCTTTCGTCCTCGCACCAAGGGTGCCATAATAAAAATTCTTGTTCCTTCTGGTAAGGATATAATTTGATCCACCATTTGGCTTACTGTTTGGCTTTCAATAGGAAGTCCTGTCGCAGGAGAATGAGGAATACCAATACGTGCAAAGAGAAGACGCATGTAGTCGTGGATTTCAGTAACGGTACCTACCGTTGAACGAGGGTTGCGACTGGTTGTCTTTTGTTCAATGGAGATAGCTGGAGATAGACCGTCTATGCGGTCGACATCGGGTTTTTGCATGACTTCCAAAAATTGGCGTGCATAGGCTGAAAGGCTTTCGACATAGCGGCGTTGTCCTTCAGCGTAAATTGTATCAAAAGCTAAGGATGATTTTCCTGATCCAGAAAGTCCTGTTATAACAATGAGTTTGTCACGAGGCAGATCGAGATCAATATTTTTAAGGTTATGCTCACGTGCACCGCGAATGGAGATATATTTTTGATAAGTCATATTTTACCCTTGGCATATGTGACAAAAACTGAGCATCTAAAATGGAATAAAACTGTTTTTTTAGAATTACAATGTGTTTAACTGCTTTAATGCTAAAAGAAGGTATAAGTTTTATGAAAAGAGAAATACAAATGAGTAGCTTTTTATTCTCTCGTGGTGGAATAAACTATGCGTCTTTATCATCTTTTGTTATAATTACACGGATACAATATTGGGAAAGGATAGCAATATCCATATTGAAGGTCAATTGCAGACATGTAAATTGAAGGTCAAGATGGTTATAACTATTATAAAACAGAGTATTTTACGAATTAAAATTTTGGAGTTTATGCGATGGCTGGTAGCCTTAATAAAGTTATTTTGATTGGTAACCTTGGTGCGGATCCTGAAATCCGCCGTTTGAATTCTGGTGATCAAGTGGCAAATTTGCGTATTGCTACTTCAGAAAGTTGGCGTGATCGGAATACAAATGAGCGAAAAGAACGCACTGAGTGGCATAGTATTGTTATTTTTAATGAAAACCTTGTCAAAGTTGCAGAGCAATATTTAAAAAAAGGCAGCAAAATTTACATTGAGGGGCAGTTACAGACACGAAAATGGCAAGATCAAAATGGAAATGACCGTTATACAACAGAGGTTGTTTTGCAAAAGTACCGTGGTGAATTACAAATGCTTGATGGGCGGGGAACCGCGGGCGGGGAGCAAGGAGCAAGTCAAGGGGGGAGTTATAGTGGTGGCTTTGCCGATAGTAACTCAAATCAGAGAAATACGTTTGGTCAAAATAATAATCAATTGGGAGAAAGTTTTTCACACAAATTAGATGATGACGTACCTTTTTAAGAGTCTTTAATTGCAGTATCATGATTACTTTATGATTTGTTTGTTTCAGATTTTTGAAGTTTAGCGAAGTGGAAATTGTTGATTATTATTGGTAATTTTAATATAAATTAATAACATATTGAAAAATATTGTTAAATTTCTTTTTTGTCATGGGGGAGAAATTAGCATTTTGGTGTATTTTTCGATATAAATAAAGTGAAATGATTCTTTTTTGAAAGTTTTAAAATTGTGACCGATCTTACTCCACTTCCAGAACGTGATGTGCTAACCGGTATTGAACCAATCAGTATTATTGATGAAATGCAACGCTCCTATCTCGATTATGCGATGAGCGTGATTGTTTCACGTGCACTCCCTGATGTTCGTGATGGTCTTAAGCCTGTTCATCGACGTATCCTTCATGCTATGAATGAGATGGGGCTTTCTTTCAATAAGTCATATCGTAAATCTGCTGGTGTTGTTGGTGAGGTTATGGGGAAATTCCATCCCCATGGTGATGCTTCAATTTATGATGCTTTAGTGCGTATGGCGCAGGACTTTTCTTTAAGAAATCCATTGATTGATGGTCAGGGAAATTTTGGTTCCGTTGATGGTGATCCACCCGCGGCTATGCGCTATACTGAGTGTCGTTTAGAAAAAGTTTCAGAAGAACTTTTAGCTGATATAGATAAAGATACTGTTGATTTTCAGGATAATTACGATGGGCGTGAGCGTGAACCGGTTGTCTTACCAGCGCGTTTTCCCAATCTTTTGGTTAATGGGTCAGGGGGGATTGCTGTGGGAATGGCAACCAATATTCCTCCCCATAATCTTGGTGAAGTCGTTGATGGTTGTATCGCTTTGATTGATAATCCCGATATCACACTCGATAAAATAATTGAAATTATTCCTGGTCCGGATTTTCCTACAGGGGGCATTATCCTCGGACATTCTGGTGTTCGTGCAGCTTATGAAACAGGACGTGGCTCAATCATTATGCGTGCTAAAGTTGAGATCGAAGAAATTCGCAATGGTCGACAAGCAATTATTGTGAATGAGATCCCTTATCAAGTTAATAAGGCAACGATGATTGAGAAAATGGCCGAATTGGTGCGCGATAAACGCATTGAGGGAATCTCTGATTTGCGTGACGAATCTGATCGTGATGGATATCGGGTTGTTATTGAGCTGAAGAAAGATGTCGTTGCGGAAGTTGTTTTAAACCAATTATATCGGTATACGCCGCTACAAACTTCCTTTGGTTGTAATATGGTTGCTTTGAATGGGGGAAAACCCGAACAGATGACGTTGCTTGATATGCTTCGTGCATTTGTTTCTTTTCGGGAAGAAGTTGTCAGTCGGCGAACAAAATATCTTTTGCGTAAAGCGCGTGAGCGAGCACATGTTTTGGTTGGTCTTGCCCTTGCTGTTGCCAATATTGATGAAATTATCGCACTTATTCGCAAAGCTCCTGATCCGCAGACAGCACGTGCACAGTTAATGGAGCGACGCTGGCCAGCAATGGATGTCGCACCTTTGATTAAACTTATTGATGATCCTCGTCATATTATTCATGAGGATGGTACTTATAATCTCTCTGAAGAACAGGCGCGTGCTATTTTAGAATTGCGTTTGCAACGATTGACAGCCCTTGGGCGTGATGAAATCGCTGATGAATTGAATAAAATTGGCGTGGATATCGCTGACTATCTTGATATCTTGGCATCACGCATACGCATTATGTGTATTGTTAAGGATGAGTTGAGCGCTCTTCGTGAGGAATTTGCAACGCCGCGACGTACCGTATTTGGTTTTGGTAGCGCTGAGATGGAGAGTGAAGATCTGATTGCACCAGAGGATATGGTGGTAACGGTGAGCCATAGTGGCTATATTAAACGTGTGCCTCTTAATACCTATCGTGCACAGCGACGTGGTGGTAAGGGGCGTTCTGGTATGTCCACGAAGGATGAGGATTTTGTAACGCGATTGTTTGTTGCCAATACGCATACTCCGGTTCTTTTCTTTTCATCACGTGGAATTGTTTATAAGGAAAAAGTTTGGCGACTGCCGCTGGGGACACCCCAATCGCGTGGGCGGGCTTTGATCAATATGCTTCCTTTACAACCAGGTGAGCGTATTACAACGATTATGCCTTTGCCTGAAGATGAAGCGAGCTGGAGTGCATTGGATGTTATGTTTGCGACAACACGTGGAACTGTGCGTCGTAATAAATTATCAGATTTCGTTCAAGTTAATCGTAATGGTAAAATTGCAATGAAACTTGATGAAGAAGATGAAATTCTTTCTGTTGAAACCTGTACAGAACATGATGATGTTGTTCTAACAACAGCCAATGGACAATGTATCCGTTTTCCAGTTGTTGATGTTCGTGTCTTTGCTGGGCGTAATTCTGTGGGAGTTCGTGGTATCAATTTAGCTAAAGGCGATAAAGTCATTTCGATGACAATTTTAGAGCATGTCGAGGCGACGTCCATTGAGCGTTCTGCTTATATTAAACGTGTAATGAATGAACGGCGTGCTTCTGGTGCAGATGCTGATGTTGAAGATATTGTAACTCTTGATGAGGAAGATGGGGGTGCTGAAACAGAGTTAACAGATGAACGTTATGCAGAACTTCATGCACGTGAACAAATGCTTTTGACGGTGAGTGAGTTTGGTTATGGTAAACGCTCTTCATCCTATGAGTTCCGGATTTCCGGACGTGGCGGAAAAGGGATTCGTGCAACAGATCCATCTAAAACAGCTGAAATTGGTAAATTAGTAGCGGCTTTTCCGGTGAAGGCGCAAGATCAAATTATGTTGGTATCAGATGGGGGACAGCTTATTCGTGTTCCTGTTGAGGGAATTCGTACTGCTGGGCGCTCAACTAAGGGAGTCACAATTTTTAATACAGCCAAAGGTGAAAGGGTCGTATCGGTTGAACGTATTTCTGAACCTGAAGATGATACGAGTTCATTAGATGATGAAGGTGAGAAGCATTCTGATACAGTTGATATGAGCGAAGAAAAATAATTTTCAAGAGGATGAAGTAAAATCATGAAAATTGCTCTTTATGCAGGTTCTTTTGATCCTCTTACAAATGGTCATCTTGATGTTTTGAAAGGATGTTTTGTGTTAGCTGATAAGGTAGTCGTCGCTATAGGGATACAGGCTGACAAAAAAACACTCTTTAGCTTCGAAGAGCGTGTTGATTTCATTACGCAGGTAGGGAAAGATTTGTTTGGCGCGGATTCTAACCGATTGCAGGTTCTTTCATTTAGCAACCTTCTAATTGAGAAGGCGCGTGAAGTTGGTGCTTCATTTCTCATTCGTGGATTGCGTGATGGTACTGATCTTGATTATGAAATGCAAATGGCAGGGATGAATGGCGTTATGGCTCCTGAATTGCAAACTGTTTTTTTGCCGGCAAGCGTTTCTGGGCGTGCGATAACTTCTACATTGGTACGCCAAATTGCCTCCATGGGAGGTGATGTGACACCATTTGTACCGCCCAATATTGCACGAGCTTTGAGCTCGAAATTCCAATCTTTTAGGGGAGAATAATTGTGTCTCGTAGAATTTTTGCTGTTTTGATATGTGTGTTTTGTTTTTTTTCATTGTCCGCTGTCGCCGGTAATTCTAGCCCAGCAAGTGATGCAAGCCTTCTTGTTTTATCTCTCAAAGATGGTGATGTCATTATTCGTCTGCGTCCTGATTTGGCGCCAAAACATGTTGCGCAAATTAAAAGATTAACAGAGGAGGGGGCCTATAATAATGTTGTATTTCATCGTGTTATTCCTAATTTCATGGCACAAACTGGTGATGTAAAGTTTGGAAAAAAAGGCAGTAGAGATTTTGATTTGAAACGCGTTGGTATGGGTGGCTCAAATTATCCCAATATACCGGCAGAGTTTTCAAAGCAGCCGTTTAAGCGTGGTACTGTTGGGATGGCACGGTCACAAGATCCGGATTCCGCGAATTCTCAATTCTTCATTTGTTTTGATGATGCTGCTTTTTTAAATGGTCAGTATACGGTTGTTGGAGAGGTTATAAAGGGGATGGATATTGTTGATAAAATAAAAAAAGGTACGACAAGTAATAATGGATCTGTAAAAAATCCTGATGTTATTAATGCTGCTACTTTACAAGTTGAGAAATGAATCAAAGGAGCTTTCCATATGGTTGAGAATAAAAATCCAGAGAATACTTTAATTCTTGAAACAACAAAGGGCAGAGTTGTTATTGAGCTTTTGGCTGATTTAGCGCCAAAACATGTTGCACGTATTAAAGAATTGGTACGTGAAGGTGCTTATGATAATGTTATTTTCCATCGCGTTATTGATGGTTTTATGGCGCAAACTGGCGATGTCCAATTTGGAAAGAAGGATAGTGAAAAATTCAATTTATCCCGTGCGGGTATGGGGGGGGCAGAAAAACCAAATTTAACAGCAGAGTTTTCAAATCTTTCTCATAAGCGTGGTACAGTTTCTATGGCACGTAGTCAGAATCCAAATTCTGCTAATTCTCAGTTTTTTATTTGTTTTGCAGATGCTCCGTGGCTTGATCGTCAATATTCCATATGGGGACAGGTTGTTGAAGGTATGGAAAATGTTGATAAAATTAAACGTGGTGAACCTGTTGCAGATCCAGATTCAATTACCAAAGCCGTTATTGCTGCGGATGCAAAATAGTATAAATTATACTGATTTCAATTGTCAGTTTCTAAGAAAAAATACTCTTTTCTGATCAATAAAGGCACACAAAACTCTTTTGTAGTATCACACTTACCTTTTATAATTTCGAGCTAAGAATTGTCCATATATTTCCTTCAATCGGATCTTCTTGAAGAATATAACGCAAAGGATTTGTACAAACACTTGTCAGAATAGGAAAACGCAAAGTCTGTTGTGTTATGGTTGTTGTTTGGAAAAGTATTTTATAAAAAATTCGGCATTTCTCTTCAATTCATTGTTGGTCTATTAATGGTTTTATGATGTTACTTTTCTGAGAGAGCGTGTGCTTTTGTTGCTGCTTGTAAATCAACATCCAATCCTAATGCAGCAGCACACATATTAATACGGATAAGAGCCTTACTAGCTGCTCCAGTTTTCCTAGCAAGGTGGAAAACCAGCATTTATGTATATCTCATTGGTGTCATCTTTAAAACAAGAAGACAGTTTAATCTTAGAAGAATGTGAAGGCGCAGAGGTGAAACAAATGGCTAGTCTTGCCATATTCTTTTTAATTCAGCTTTACTTTTTTAAAAAGTATCTAAAGCGATATCATTTAAATAATGAAGGTTATGCATAGCCTTACGCTTTTATTTTTCTCGTTTTTTAATAGAGGAACGCTCCAAACGGAATATACTTATGTTGCACATTTATGTATTTTTTTAAGAAGAATTTCTCAGTATATATCAACATTCACTTCCACGATGATATTCATGGCATGTATAGTTTTAAAGCTTGTGAAGGAGCAAACGGGTACCATCATACGCTTTTTCAGCCTCTAATGTTACGATAGAGCTTTTGGTATTTGAGAATCTTTACAAAAAGCATTTTTAGTTTTTTTAAGTGTTTTTACACGTTAATTTCTTTTGTGAATTATCTCAAGTGCCAAGAGCTATCTCAATATTGTAAGGGGATAAATGATTATGCTCATTTGCGCTTTTATTAAGCGTGGGGATCGCCGTGCTCAGCAGATGAAAAATTTTTATCTGTAAAAGTAAAGAATATTGTAAGCTGTACAATGCGTTCAGAATTTTCTTCTATGCGTACAAAGTTATTGCTTATGGAAGTATGTGAAGATGAGATTATTGTGATAATAATTTTGCAGTTCTATTAAGGCTTTAGTGCATTAATCGTAGGTATTTTGAGGTATGATATTATAAGGATTTTGCTATTTTTTTGGAGCTAGATTATCACTTTTATTATGGTGATTTCTTAACAAGAAATGTTCTTTTATCTCGTTTAATTTTTTATGCTGGTTACAATATTGAGCGAATCAAAAATTAATTCATAAAGCTTATGACAATGCTCGTAAGGGGATATCTTTTTTCTTTCTATAGAGATATGCATTGATGGAATCAAAAAGACGAGAGTTATGATAAAGACATTTCATTATAGAAAAATTGCTCAAGATGGGTATGCACGTCGAGGCGAAATTATAACGGGGCGAGGATGTGTTCGTACACCCGCATTTATGCCTGTTGGGACGGCAGGAACCGTTAAGGCTATGTATATGGATCAAATACGTGATCTTGGTGCAGATATCATTTTGGGGAATACTTATCATTTAATGTTACGTCCAGGAGCTGAACGTGTTGCGCGTTTGGGAGGATTACATGAATTTTCACGCTGGAGCGGACCTATTTTAACCGATTCTGGTGGCTTTCAGGTTATGTCATTGGCGGGAATCCGTAAAATTACTGAACAAGGTGTGATTTTTCGCTCTTACATTAATGGAGCTTACTATGAAATGAGTCCAGAGCGTTCTATCGAAATTCAAGAACTTCTTGGTGCGGATATCCAGATGCAGTTGGATCAATGTATTGCATTACCTGCAACTGAAAAAGAAATGGAAGAAGCTATGGAACTTTCATTGCGGTGGGCGCAGCGTTGTAAAACAGCTTTTGGAGATCAGCCAGATAAAGCATTGTTTGGGATTGTTCAAGGTGGTGATAATATGAAACTGCGTGAACGTTCTGCTCAAGCATTAAAAGAAATGGATTTAAAAGGTTACGCTATTGGAGGGCTTGCTGTTGGTGAGCCGCAGAGTGTTATGACAGCAGTATTGGATACTACTTGTCCGATTTTACCAGAGGATAAACCACGCTATCTTATGGGAGTAGGGACACCTGATGATATTTTACAAAGTGTTGCTCGTGGTGTTGATATGTTTGATTGTGTTATGCCGACGCGTGCAGGACGTCATGGTTTAGCTTTTACCCGCTTTGGTAGAATTAATTTGCGTAATGCGCGTTATGCAGAAGATCCACATCCTCTTGATCCGCAGTCACTTTGTCCAGCAGCACATGATTATAGTTGTGCTTATTTGCATCATTTGATCAAATCTGGTGAATCTCTTGGGGGTATGTTGTTGAGTTGGAATAATCTTTTTTATTATCAACAACTGATGCAGGGAATTCGTGATGCCATTGAAGAAGGCTGTTATGCTGATTTTTGCGCTGAAACGCGCGCTCTATGGGCACAAGGACGCTAAAATATTAATTGTAATATAGCGTTTCATTTTTTTATTGAATTTATTCTTGCACTTACAAATTTAGCTAAAAATATGAAATTAGAAAACACCTTCAAAAATTATAAATTCCACTATCCTAAGATATAGAAGTGCGGTTTTATAGGGCATATATTCTTTTTCTAATTACTATATAAAACAGAAACTGTTACTCCGGTACGCGCTACCTGATCCGGAGAAAAACAGTTTATTTCTGTTTCTGATGACTGTTTAAAGCAACAATGTTAATGAGGCGTTAGCGAACTCTTAAAGAAGTATGAAAATTGTATTTTTATGAGCTAATTTGTGTTTTTTATTACTAAAGGTAAAGAATGGGTTATATACAACCGAATAGATAAATCTTTAGAAAATTAAAATAAAAATAAAATAAGATTACAACATTTTAAATATTATAATTATATATTTTAAGTTTTTATTATTTTTATATCTTAATAATAAGTATTCTTTATAAGATAATTATATATTTTAAGTCATAAAAAATTTAAATATTAATCACGATAATTAGCACATTTATAAAATATCGATAAATATATTGAGATAAAAATTATTATATTTGTTTTCTGCTCTGTTTATAGAATTTATCTGAAAATAAGCATAGTATATTTAATTGAATATTTTAATTTAAAGATAATGAGTTAGATATCTGATGCGATTCCTCTGTTAGAGGAGGGAGAGGTAAAGATGCCTAAAAGAGGATATTTAATAAATCTAGAAACCAAGCACTATTCTCATGAGAGTTTTTAAAAGATTCTATAATAATTTATAAGAATGGCGTAAAGTTGAAATTATAGCTTATCAATTTGGAGGATCTGCATTTAGATAACAAAAATAATGCAACAATAATTTTGGGAGAAGTTTTATCTTTGTATCAAGATAATGATGAGATGTGGTTCACTTGTTTGAAGTGCATTATTCGACAAATTTTAGAATTATTTATAGGGTATAGTATATCGTCGCAAAATAAAGGTTTCACTGTAAAATCGGAACTGATAAAAATAGGAGACAAAGTTTATTATCTGGCAGATTTGAGAAAAATAGGTGAATACGTCTATAACCTTGAGGGTTTCAAAGGTTTTTCATTAAAGAATCTTACCTAAAACTTCATTGGGGACTATTGGGTATGCGTATAACAATGTTTTGAATTTTTGTTTGTGTGTATTACAGATATCTACAGTTAAAACTCCTATCCAGAAGTGATGATATGAGGGATTCTTATAAACAAAAGGTTCTTGCATTGGAAATTGATTCGAGAATACGGCGTTTAATAATTTTAGCCCTTGCCGTGGGGAGTTTTGCTATTGGTACTGCAGAGTTTGTTGCAATGGGGCTACTGCCAGAGATGGCACGAAGTTCATATGTTGATATTCCTACCGCTGGTCAATATATTTCTGCTTATGCATTAGGAGTTGTAATTGGATCACCTCTTTTAGCTGTGGCAACAGCTCATGTATCACGCAAAACTGTTTTGATAGGATTGATGTTTTTTTATGCTTTAGCAAATATCGCTAGTGCCTTTGTTTCTGATTTTAGCATATTAGTAGTATTACGCTTTCTCAGTGGACTTCCCCATGGAATCTATTTTGGACTTGCGGCTATGGTTGCCTCTTCAATGGTAGAAATGAAAGAACGTTCTAAAGCTGTTGGATATGTTATGCTTGGCTTAACAATTGCAACCGTTTTGGGAGCACCCAGTGCTACTTGGATTGGTCAACTTATTGGTTGGCAGATTGCTTTTGTCCTTGTGGGTATGATTGCTTTATTATGTTGTTTGCTTATTTGGAATTTTTTGCCTTGTGATTTAAGTTTTCCAAAAACGAATCCTTTGCACGAAATGGGTGCATTAAAGCAAAAGCAGGTATGGCTTCTTTTGTTAATGGTTTCGGTGGGAGCGTCAGGATTATTTTCTGTTTTCACTTATATCAAGTCAACATTAATGCATATTTCTGGTGTTTCACTTGAGTGGGTACCATTTATCATGCCGTTAGTTGGATTGGGAATGGTGGTAGGAAATCTCTTGGGGCCTAAATTAGCTGTTAAAATTGGTATTTCGCCGATGATATTTTTTTCTATGCTTTGGAGCGTATTTGTTTTTTTTCTTTTTTTCTTTTTGTCCTATGCTCCGTTAACAGCGGCAATAGGATGCTTTTTTGCTGGGACTTCTTTTGCTTCTATGCCTTCTATACAAACAAAAATTATGGATGTTGCACTACAGGGACAGATTTTGGCAGGAGCATTAATGCAGTCTGCTTTTAATATTGCTAATGCTCTTGGTGCAGAATCTGGAGCATTAGTTTTAAAATTGGGCTATAGTTATGAATATACAGCTATTTTAGGAAGTGTTCTAACTTTGTGTGGACTAGTGATTTTTTGCGTCTCATGGTATATGGAAAAGCATGCTTAATACTTTTGATTTTTTTAATGAAGAAGGTATTTTTATGTTTATTTAATTATTGGAATGTCCTGTTGGACTTTTTAATATGCAGTAAGAAATGCGCAGCGCTAATGGAATAGCAAAACAAAATAAAAAACCAATGAGCACTATAAGAAGAGTTTTTGCTGCTAAGATCATTCCTATTGTTCCTCCAGGATTAAAGAGACCGGAAAGATTGGTGATAACTCCGGCTAGAGTTGCACTCAATGCAGCTGAAAATAGTTGTACGGAGGTAAGGGATTCACTGGCACGTAGAGCATCTTCATCATTTGTACATTGTAAGATCCGTGTGAGCAAATGTGGCCATGCTATGCCCGCACTGATTCCAATAGAAAATAGTGCTAAGCAAATAGTAAAAATATATTCAAGTGTGGAAGCTTCTGTTGGGATGAGCCATAAAAGAATTGCTATGCCTAACAGTTTTAATAGGGGTGAGTATATAATGATGTTGCGAATTTTTTTTGTGGAGACAGCAGCACTTGAGAGGGCTCCACACGTCCACCCTAGGCTCATAAGTGCTGCTATATAACCGGCTATAAGGGGAGCTTGTCCATGAAGTTCTTGAAGAAAAAGTGGTAAATAAAGTTCTATACTGTACACGACTGTTGTCATCACGAGTATTAATGCGTAAACGGGAAAAATTTCAGAAGAGAAAGAAAAGGATTTGCGCGGCAACATAGGATGAAAGCTATATGATTCGATTTTTGCTAGAACAAAGAGAAGACTAAGTCCGATAACTAATCCGCAAATTTTTGCCATTGTTGTGTCCATAGCTCCTCCAACAGAAATGATAAAAATCAATAAGGTGAGTATGAAAAGCTGAAGAAGAGGGAGGGGGGATGTTGGAACATAGTTTTCATTCTTTTTAGGTAAAATTTTACAGGCTATGAGTAAGAAGAATATAGCTAATGCGCCAATGATCCAAAAGGATGCTCTCCATAGGCCATAATATACAGAAATTCCTCCTATCGCTGGACCTAATAAGGTTGATATTCCCCACATTCCAGAGATAACACTTAATGCATGTGACCATAAAGAGGGGCTGAAAATAATACGTACCATGGAATAGGATAGAGATAACAAAGAACCACTTCCCAATCCTTGAATAAAGCGTCCTATTAAAAATAATGACATAGATGAAGAAATGCTGCACAGGAAAGTGCCTAAGGTAAATATAAGTCCAGAGATAACATAAGCGTTGCGAGGACCTAATTTTCCTAATATTTTTGTTGCAAGTGAAGTACCAAGGAGTGAAGCTGTAATAAAGACAGTTGCCACCCAAGAATAATATATCTCATTGCCAATATGATTCATAAGGGAGGGTAAAATAGTAATAACAATATAAACGTTGGTTGCGTGTAATACAACACCACCTGTAAACGTTAAAAAGCAAAGACCGTTTTTACCTAATAAAAGCGCAGACCAACTTTGTTTTTTCACTGTTTTTTTGCTATTTAATAAAAGTTTATCCTCTTTTTACTTATAAGGTACTTCTTTGAATTTGCCAAGAGAAATTCAAAGCTCTGTTTAGAGCTTTGAATTTTAATTTAAGTAATAACTTAATTGCCCATTGCTTTTTTGAGATTCTCATCAATTTTTTCGAGGAAACCTGTCGTAGAAAGCCATTTTTGTTTAGGACCAATCAAAAGTGCGAGATCTTTAGTCATAAAACCCTCTTCGACGGTTTTAATACAAACTTCTTCCAATGTCGTGGAAAAGTTTTTTAATTTCTCATTGTTATCTAGTTTAGCACGGTGTGCCAGCCCACGCGTCCATGCGAAAATAGATGCAATAGAATTTGTTGATGTTTCTTCACCTCTTTGATGCTGACGGTAATGGCGTGTTACGGTGCCGTGTGCTGCCTCTGCTTCAACAATTTTACCATCTGGTGTCATAAGAACAGAAGTCATGAGACCAAGAGAACCAAAGCCTTGGGCAACAATATCAGATTGAACATCACCATCATAGTTTTTACATGCCCATACATAGCCCCCTGACCACTTTAATGCAGAAGCAACCATATCATCAATAAGACGGTGTTCGTAATATAATTTACGGTTTTCAAATTCAGTTTTAAATTCCGTATCAAATATTTCTTGAAAGATATCTTTAAAACG
This sequence comes from Bartonella sp. MU70NMGDW, assembly GCF_042194085.1. Taxonomy (NCBI): domain Bacteria; kingdom Pseudomonadati; phylum Pseudomonadota; class Alphaproteobacteria; order Hyphomicrobiales; family Bartonellaceae; genus Bartonella; species Bartonella sp. MU70NMGDW. Next base: position 2,477 of record NZ_JBHIMK010000014.1, on the reverse strand, counting down.
ACCATCGTAAGTTTTTAGAATGGTATTTTTTGTTGAAAGATAAACTGGAACATTCCTTTGTAGTCCATAATTAAAGGATGCGCGGGCAAAATCACGAATTGACTCATCAAGGTTATACATAGCCATAGCAACCCCTGCGCTTGGGGCATCAAAAACATCATGTTCAATAACTTGATTGTCGTCACCTACAAATTTAATACTTAATTTCCCTTTTCCTGGAAATTTAAAATCTGTTGCCTTGTATTGATCAGCAAAAGCGTGACGTCCGATGATAATTGGCTTTGTCCAGTTAGGAACAATGCGAGGGACGTTTTTACAGATAATGGGTTCGCGAAAAATGACTCCTCCTAAAATATTGCGGATTGTGCCATTAGGTGATTTCCACATTTTTTTTAGGTTAAATTCTTTAACGCGTGCCTCATCAGGTGTGATGGTTGCACATTTTATACCAACCCCATATTTTTTGATAGCATTGGCAGAATCGATTGTTACCTGATCATTGGTTGCATCACGATTTTCGACGGAAAGATCATAATATTTGAGATCAATGTCGAGATAGGGATGGATTAATTTATCTTTGATATATTTCCAGATGATACGGGTCATCTCATCCCCATCAAGTTCAACAACGGGGTTTTCTACTTTGATCTTTACCATTAGAAGTCCTTTTTTTTAAGCGATACTACTTTATAGCACTTTCAAGTTTATAATGAAAAGTAAAAACAAGGGAAAAAAGCATTCAAATATGAGCTTTTAGAATATATTATCAATAGAGTGTAAAGTTTTTTTGGAGGGTTTAATTTTTGAAAAGAAGTGATGTGTTTACAAATCTATAATTATTCTATGATCGATGAAGAATCTGTTTACTAGATAAGGTAGTTAGATCACTGGGGAAGAGGGATTATGCATTTTTATTTATCAGAGATTCTATTTAATAAGTTGATCGTATTCTAAATTATAGTTTCTTGATTTGTTGTGTTAGGTGAATAAGAATCTATTTTTATATCGTATTTCAATTCTAAGATTACGGTCTGTTTGTTTATAGAAAAATTTAATGTGATACAAAGGCACTGTAATTAGAAATGCTTCATACAAAATGCGTTTTGGGGTAAATTTCAGTTTTGAAGGTTGGAAGAAACGTATAAATGATGTGGCTGGTTTTAATTTAAAAATTAACGGCATACGCAAGAATATGGTTTATAAACTTACCGTATCATGAGCTAGAACCCTCTAGTTTTTATATTTTATCGATTTTTATTGTTATCAACTGTGCGCAGTAAAGCACTACTATCGAAATGCAACAAAGAAATTAATCATCTAATGATTCTCGTATCTTTTTTACGAAGAGATCCCTTTAAAAATCTTATTCCTCGTTTTTATTTATACATTCCTCGTTTTTAAAAATACAAATAAAATGAATGTATTAAACATAGAAAAAAGGATTATGGTACGCCCAAGGGGCGGGTATAGAGTAAATAAAATCAAAGAATTATATAGAATATAAGGGAATTAATGAATTTTGATTCTATTACGTTTTTTTGTCTCTGCCCCTAACTTTTTTGGAGCTTTTTTATAGCTTCAAGAGCTAGTCTTTTACGATCTGCACTCTTTGTATAAAGGGATGCCATCTGATCTTCTGTCCAGCCAAAAATTGCTTTGAGTTGTGATACTGTTGCACCAGAGTTAGCTGCGCGTGTTGCTGCTAATTTTCTTAATCCATGCGCCGATTTTTTAATTCCAGCCGCATTACAAGCGTCTCTAAATCCATTCCCAAAGCTTTCTTTGGTGAATTTTTGATTCACTTTACTACAGATAAATGTTTCTTCTCCAATAGGACCAGTTTCAAGCGTTTTAGCTAATTCCGGTAAAATGGGAAGAAAAACATCTGTTTGGAATTTACTTTTCTCTGTTTTGAGATGAATAATATTATCTTTGACATCTTTCCAGCCAATGCGTACCGCATCACCACGACGCAAGCCCGTATACAAAAGGACATCAATCCAAACGCGTTCATGGGTACCATGGGACCATCTTTGATAATATTTCTCAACATCTTCTTCTGTCCAAACAGGAAATCCCTCTTTGTTTTTGAGGGGGGGTCTTTTTATTCCTAAAGCTGGATTATTTTCCAAAAGACCTTGATCAATCGCCCAATTAAAAAGTCCATTAAGGGCTTTCAGAAAATTTCTAGCCATTGCTGGTGTTTCTTTACGCCGTTCAACACCGGCTATGATATGTTTCTTTTCAATTGCTTGGTATGGAATGTTTCCTATGGTATCACATACCTTCATAAGGATGAGTTCTTTTTGTTTTTGGGTGACTTTAGAAAGGCTATGCCAATTGGAGCTGTTAAAGTATTGTTTAAGTAGCCATGCAAATGACCCTTCAACAAGTTTACCAGTTTTTGATTTAGGAAGTATAAGCCCTTGTAACTCGGCAAGTGCGCTTTTGTAGTTATCAACAAACTCTTGCGTTCC
>NZ_JBHIMK010000139.1:0-3478 GCF_042194085.1 Bartonella sp. MU70NMGDW | reverse complement strand
GGTTATAAACGCATATAAAATGCATTGCTATAAACATATCATAAAAGAGAGAGTAAAATAAAAAAAAGCCGTGCCAAATGATATGACGCGGCTTTCAAATAGCGTTTTTTATTGATTAAAATGAATCATCCACAATGGAGTAATGAATGCATATATACAAAACGTATCATATTGCAAGCGCTCTATGAGAGATATGAAAACTTATCAAAAGAAACGTAAATGTGCGTATGATCTTTAATCACTCATTTGAATGAGAGAGCCTATAAATGCTTTCATGGCTATCAAACGTATCAAACAAATCAAAATGCTCGGTAGCTTTAACAATCCAATCAAAAGCAAATGCATATTAAGTGAATATCTTATAACAAAACGGTTTTTTACATTTACGAGCGTTGGTTTTCAAAAGCAGCTTTTCATAAGATAAATAAACAAACGCTTTTATAAAGTGTAAGGTTTTTAAGATTTTGCTCTGCTGTGAAATCTAGATCTTCGTTTTTCATAAATGAAACGTTCTTAAGAGCAAATGATAACTAAGTTATAACTGTGATAAAAAAAGTTTTAACGTTTCTTATAAAGATCTCATTTTATGTTTCAAACGTTTAAACGTGCATTTAAAGAGCTTTCATAGGCGTATTTGTACTTTTCATTAAAACCTAATTTCTTTAAATATTAGCCGGTCCATTTTTGGGGGCATTATCTTAGAATAGAGCATTCTTTAAACATTACAGCTTTTGACTCAAAATTGAATAAAATCCCATGTGAGATTACAATGGTTTTGAAGTTTTCTTGCTTGCGTTATATCATTAAAAAGCTTTCTCTTTCATAAGATATAACATTGTGATTTTCATTTTATATGTGGTGATACTATATTGATGCTGCTTACTTATCGTTTTCTAAACTTTTAGAAAGCGTTTTAAAAGCGATTTGTCTTTAAATCCTTTTATGCAATCTTTATAAATTAAACCTATAAGCTTATGACAGTTTCAAACGATTATCCTCTAATAGGTGATAAGATATTGCTATAATAAATATAGATTTTATGCTTCCCAATTTTGGGAACCAATAATTTTGTTCTTTATACGATTAAACAAACCAATCTTTAAAACAAGATGTAATCTTTAAACATATGTTATCGATTATTTCAAACAACTAAATTTTAAACAATGTGATTTGTGCTGTGATAAAAACGTATCATAAAATTTATGAACTGTTATGAATGATAGCTGCTTTTCATTTCATTTGAACGTTTACATGCGTTATAATATTTACATCATGATTTGCTTTTTATGGTCTATTCATACATGGCAATCTTATATAAAAAATAGTCAATTTAAACATGCATAAAAGGATGGATTCTTGAGTGGATTCATATAAAATAATTACGCTCAACATATTGACTTTATTGTGTTTTTTATGATAATATCTTTCCAAATAAGAGATCAAACCATCCTTGCCAATTTTATTCCCAGCATTCTCAGCAGCCTTAACCACTGCCTCTTTTAAAATGCGCGTCACTTTATTCGGAACGCCTTTGACACGCCCTTGACCTGCCTTTGGGGGTATACGCTTTTTAATAGGTTGTGGAGCCTGTTCTGTATTTTGTGATGTCATAAAATACACCCTCTAGATAATAAAAAACCCCGCATTTGCGGGGATTTCAAACTGCACTGCCTCTCATCTAGACACAATACGCCTAAGTACAGCGATGTCATTAAATACGATTTGCTACAATTTGTCAACATAAAAATAACACATATTGATAATTTCAAAGTGAATCGGTTAAACAGCGCTTATGAATAATTAAGGATCCAAAATAATGAAATCATTATCCATAACACGCATCATAACATTTATAGCTTTCTTTTCTATATCAGCGCTACCTGCATCAGCGTCATTTGGATTTATAGACAAATTGACGCGTATGTTTACAAGTGTAGATACTATAGAGAAGTATAATCAACTTTACGACAAATACGCGAGTAAAGAATATACTGGCTTTACGCATTTTAATAAGCTAAGCCAAGCACAAGAATTTGTATACAGCCGTGGCCATCATAAGATGCCTTCCAAATTTGATCCTGTATTGCATCGTCACGTATTCGTTATTTTATGTGGACGCTTTGTGAATTTATTGCGGGGTGAGTATAATGAAGAAATGTCATGGGCAATGCTACCCAATGTAGTAAGTCGTTTACGTTATGAACATAATTGGAGTGAAAGAGATTTTATGTGGGCATACAACGAATCCAATAACAGCAAAAATCCAATGATTTATTATGCAAAAAAATTTCTTAGTAATTCGACTGGAACTGGCATTAGCCCCAAAACACAAATGATAGTTGTAGTATCTGACGTGAGCACCGGTGATTATGAAAACACTAAACAAGTCGCTAGATTTTGCAGAGACTTACCAACGATATATGATATAATGAAACCGTAATAGAGATTGTCATTTACGATCAAAATGTTTCTGAAGCACATTAAGAACAACACGTAATGAATTCACAAGGTGTGGTAGCATTTGATCTTCTATAACGAGATACTGTAACGCTGCATAAAGGTTATATTGTCTATAGAGGCATTGGGCTTCTTTTAGTGCCTCTTGCGTGTTTATAAACTGCTCTGTTGCAAATGCTACCCACTTATCTCTTGCCTTATCATCTGAAGATGACGGCATTTCGTCATAAATCGCATTAGGCAAGCCTTTTGCACAAAGGTAATCGTTTCTTATCTGTAGATACTGCTGGGCGGCATCATATTGCTCTTGTATTATTACACCTTGCAAACAAAGTCGCCCTATATAAGTACCAGAAAGTGGATTTTTTGCCTCTTGTAGCGTTAAACCGAAGCGCTTTGCACGCATTTCTATTGCCAATTTATCAACGGCTTCACGCGGTGCTTTTGCACGTGATATACGTCCGTTTGGTTCTCTTACCTGCCCTGCTATTTTAGGGCGTCCCCTTTTTTTATTTTTTTTCATAACACCGCCTTTTATTTAAAAAGGAACACTGTCATTCATAACGGTATGGGGCGTATCAAGAGGTCTGTAAATGCTTCTGTCATAAGCAGATGACTGATCTTGATTATCATCATTTTTGCCATCTAAAAGCTTTAACTCGCCTTTGTACTGAGGCAATATGACTTCTGTTACATACCGTTCAACACCGTTTTTATCTTGCCATTTACGAGTTTGTAGTCGCCCCTCGATATAAACTTTGCTACCTTTACTGAGATACTGAAGTGCTATTTTTGCCAAGTGTGGATTAAACACCACAATGGAATGCCATTCGGTTTTGTCTATTCTCTTATTGGTTGCCTTGTCTGTATAGCTCTCAGACGTTGCTATACGAAAATTGACCACCTCGATGCCAGATGACATTGTTTTGCTTTCTGGATTGGCGCCTAAATGACCAATTAAAATCACTTTATTAAGCATGTTTGTAAGTCCCATTAAATGATGTAAAGATCATAACATGTT
>NZ_JBHIMK010000138.1:0-3489 GCF_042194085.1 Bartonella sp. MU70NMGDW | reverse complement strand
ATTCTCAGATGCTGTTTTGAGATCACTTGTTACAGTCGTAACATTTTTATTTGTTTCAAAAAGCTGGGAACCATTTATCGCATCAGTGGACGCTGCTGTGAGCGCGCCATTCTTTATACCTGTAAGAGTACGCTTTTCATTTTTGTTGTTGGCAATATCAATTTTATCACCATCTGTATCCTTACCAATGGTGATGTATTTCGTCTGCGCATCTTGTTTAATAAAACTACTGGCTGCTACTTGTTCTTTTATTTCCTTCAGTTGTCCGAAATTCACCGCATCGGTCTCTCCAGTACCCTTTGCCACTCCTGTTATCTTTTTACCTCCAGCATCAATACCAGAAGTTATCACTTTTGGACCATTGGCAATCACTAAGCCTGTTGCATCTAAGATATTGTTTCCTGTTTGTATTTTATCGACTATGACACTCTTGGCGAGATCAAATTTTATATTATTGTCATCTTTGCCTTTTGTAACCGTCAGATTCGTACTTCCAGCGGAAAAATCTACCGCGCTGTCCATGATAACGCTCTTACCATCCTTACCCCCAACAGATAGCTTCCAACCGTTTTTTCTTACGACACTTTCTAAGTCTTTTAACTGTCCAAGATTAACTGCATCGGTAGGTTCACTCCCAGCTGCTACGCCTATAATTTGTCGCGTTATACTCTTAGCAAAATCACCAACACTCACTGCGCCCCGCGTACTTTTCCATTGCGACTCGGCGCTTTGTGAAGAATCCTGCAACAAAGAAGTATAACCCAAAACACCAGCAGCCCTATCAGATACAGAATCGCTTCCTAGAGCAACACTGCCTTCTGCCGTTGCTTCTGAATAAAAACCCAAAGCAGTAGCATACTTTGCGGCTGACTTTGCACGATGACCTATAGCAGTCGTAGCATATTCCAAAGCTTTAGAAACAGAACCAACAGCCGTTGCATAATCAGCCTTTGCAATTGTATGATCGTCTGGCCCAATCGATTCATTATATTCGGAACCTATCGCGATACTGTCTTTGCCTAAAGCATAAGCCATGTAGCCTATAGCAATGCCATCCACTTCCTTTGATACCCGTGCTTGATAACCTATAGCAATACCATGGCTCCCCCCCTTCTCCACCTGTGCCTCAGGACCTATAGCTATCGAATAATGATTAAACGTTTTTGCCTCACTACCTATAGCAATACTATACAGCGCCTCCTTTGCTGCAGATGCATTGTAACCAAGAACAATCCCCTTTTCTGCATAATTCTTCGCGCCGTAACCAAGAGCCATTGCATAATCACCAGCTGCAAGTACTCTATTTTGTACATTAATATCCTGTATTCCAGATCCAGGAGTAGTTCCAACACCACCGATTGCAATGCTAAAAATGCCTTCCGTTTTTGCCCCCCGCCCCAAAACAACAGTACCATACGCGCCCTTAAGTGACTCTGCCATATAACCAATAACAGTACCCCAACCATCACCAGTTTTTGCACTGTACCCGATAACAACAGAACCGAATGTACCTATCCCATTAACACTACCAACCACATTGTCACCAATAAAAACACCCCACTTGCTTTTTGTATAATTAATCCCACTACCCAAAATAATATTGTTATCTTGAGAACGTTGCATTCCTGCAGTTCCACCCCGCAAAAGGTCAGAAACATTAACAGGGGCTGCATTCTCATTATTCCCTGAAAACTGTTGGGTTGTAGAGCTATCACGAACAAGCGACCGTGGACTAATGAGAGACTTTTTATATTGCTCGTCTGTATCTAAGGTTCTGACCAATAAATTTTTGCTATCTTCCGCAAGAACATTTACGATAGGACTCTTATCTCTCTTACCAGAAAGGGTTTTGGTTAAAAAATTTGCGTAATCATCAGAAGCATTCAAACCAGCAACAGAGAGAAGGCTTTGTGGATAAGATACACCAGCACTTTTTACACCTTCAAGAAATGTGTTTCTAAAATCAGGATTTGCTGAAAAAACAGGCGTAACATTCGATAAGAATGTAGCCGCTATAGCCAACGAAAGAACTTTAACAAAAGAAAAACGAGAACGTTTTAATTCACTCGCAGCTTGTGGGGCATATAATTTTTTCATAACAAACTCTCCAATGAAAAAACTTAGAAACACCTCCAAAACATAAAAAAGACACATTTTAGCATTATTGATCTCTTTGGAATTCAGAGTAGAGGATCATTGCGTAGAGTGTGAACATTTTGAGTCTTTAGTCTTGTTTTGTTTGCGCTCTCTGTATTGAGATCTAAATGTTTGTTTTTTAATTATGTCTTGTGGACATAAAAATGACACATTTAGAGTCTAAGGGTTTTAGTGTGTTGTTTTTTCCTAACTAAAAAAGAGATCTTGCATATTTAATATTACTTTTTACTTGCTAGTCGTTACTATAAATTCCTTTGAAAAAGGTTTTACTATGTGCTTTTCTAATTATAGACTTTATTTTTATTAGAAAGCATGGTTTTGTTAATAATAAGTAAAGTAAAAAGAAATTGTAATATGTTTGAAATCTATCTTGCCTCAGATAATAGGCTTTTTATTTTTAATATATCATATAATGATATATGCGCGGTCCCGTGATGTACCTTTTATCTTTACGCACTACTTATCCCCCCTTTGAAAGTTATTTTATCAAAATGAGTCTTACTAATATACATTTCCGTAGAACTATAGACTGTTCAAGAAAATAGCAACATAAAAATATGACTTTTTAGCAATATGGATTCTACTGTGATCTTTTTGCAATAAAAGCATATAAGGATCTTCTATAAAACCTCAAAGTTTATAGCGTCATCAAATATTATACTTATCTCTAGATAAATACTGTGCGTCTGTAAAAAAAATCACCCCCATTTCAATAAATGAGGGTGAATATTTTGTTCAGTTTTCGTTGTTCGTATTATTTTATTTTCAGAGTGATTGCACCACCTATTCCCCAATGACCACCAGCACTCGTGGCAGAGAGATTAGAGCGGATTTTTCCGTTTTCAGATGTATAACCAGCACCAAGAGCAAATGCGGATTGTCCACGCCATGCGCCGCTACCAAATGAGACACTCAAAGATCCTGGTTCGTCAAAGTAACGTAGGTTAGATACTGCTAGACCAACGGCTGCTGCTTGTCTTGCCTCTTTGCGTACGCTCTTAATGTCATAACTTAAAATATTAAACTTCATATCTGTATATTGGTTAGCCTGATCAACGGCATCATCAATAGCATTGATAACGATATTATTCACACGTTGATCTGTGTAGTGCTTTGTTTCATCAAGAATGATCTTCATCTGCTGCTCAGTATAATCATGCAATTGACCACCATTTACAGCTTCTTTCGAACCTTGTTCAATACGACCATCCGCAACATTATCAATCATAACAGGTTCACTTTCGTTACCACCTTCTAGAGTGATCTTATTGGTCTTTTTACCATCAGCATCTTTATCATAGTTAACTGCACCATCAGAAAGATTATTAACCG
>NZ_JBHIMK010000137.1:0-3497 GCF_042194085.1 Bartonella sp. MU70NMGDW | reverse complement strand
GACTTGTGCACAAAGAGATCTCAATCCGGCAGAAGAGATTTATAGAATAGCGCAAAATCTTGGCTATCAGAACCAAGGGGTTCAAGCGAATAATCAGGTTTCAGAACTTCAAAGCCGGCAGAATTCTGCGAGAACCTTAACAGCATCTGGTGGAGGGGGCGTGACGGGTCCTATGACCAAAGAGACACTTGCGAATATGTCAGAGAAAGAATTCAATGCTTGGATATCGAACCCGAAAAATGAAGCCCGTTTTTATGAAATTATGGGTGCAGATCCTGATTGGCAATAAGTTTTACAACATAATCCGCCTTGATGCGGGTTTTCCACCGGCTTTAAGCCGGTTTTTTTACAGCAAAGAAAGGTGAAATCAATGGCAACAACACATATAGGAACCCATGATCCGCAATCGGTGAAATTGTGGTCACAGAAATTAAGCAATGAAGTTTTGAAAGCGACAAAAATTGCTCCTCTGATTGGCAAAAGTTCGAACAGCATTATCCAGCTTTACAACGAAACCCATAAGAGTGCAGGGGATAGCGTTACGTTTAGTCTGCTGGTCAATCTGTTTGGGGACGGTGTCACGCAAGGCGAAACCTTAGAGGGCAATGAAGAAGCGCTTCAATTTATGAATGATCGGTTGGTGATTAACGAGCTTTTACATGCAGCACGTGTAGCGAATGATGACTCGATTGACCAACAGAGAATTCTCCCCAATTTACGGAAAAAAGCCAAAGAAGGTTTAGTTCGTTGGTATGCCAATCGTTTAAGCATCATGTTCTTTCTTCAGGTATGTGGTTATACACCCCGTACGATCAATGTTGATGGTCGAGAAGTGTATATTAAGCCGGTTCATTATGGCTTTAATGAAATCATGGCACCAAGCAGTGAACGTATTATCCGCCCAGATGGTAAAACAAAGGATGAAGATCTCAATGATAAAGCCAAACATAGCTTTAGTCTTAAATTGATTGATGAAGCGGTTAAACAAGCCAAACTTGCCAATCCGCAAATTTCTCCAGTCCATGTCAATGGTGATGATGTTTATGTTTTGTATTTGCATCCAACACAAGTCATGCAATTGCGAACCAATACAGCCGTTGGTGAGTGGTTAGATATTCAAAAATCGGTTTATGCAACCTCTCGTGCGAAAAACCCAATCTTTGATGGTTCACTAGGCATGTATAATGGCGTTATTTTACGTGAAGCGATACATGTCACCCATGGTGTTAACTCGACAAATAATACAGCGGTAAAGAGTGTGCGTCGTGCGGTTTTCTTAGGAGCCCAGAGTGCGGTTATAGGTTTTGGCAAGAATCACAGTGCAACGCATTACACACTCAAAGAAGAATATTTTGATTATGACCGTGAATTTAGTGTTGCAGCTAAAACATTGATAGGAATGAAGAAGACCCGTTTCAAAATGCCAAATAGCGCACAAACAGCCCAAGATTTTGGAACGATTGTCATTCCTACCTACAGCGGTGAAGCTGGTGCGTAATCATTAAGGGGATAAGACATGGCAGATCAATTACCACCTCCATTACAGGGAAGAAATCTTCACACCCAACAGGTGAGTTTCTTACGTTTGAATATCTCGCATAAAGATAAGCATCTTACGGAAAAAATCGGAATTTTGCCTCGTGGCGCTTTGATCACTTCGATGAAGGCTTTTGTCAAGACCGCGTTTTCTGAAGCAAAATTAAAGATAGGCAGCACCTATGGCGGCAATGAGTTCAGTGAAAAAGACATCAAAGCCCAAGGCACGCAAGATTTTACGCCAACAGATCAAAAGTCTTTTGTTGCAGATGATAAGGAGATGACCCTTTATGCAACACGGGATAAAACAACTGCGGCTGGTGAATGTATTGTGGTTGTGCAATTCGTAACAAATCATTGAGGGGATAAGACATGGCAGATTATTTACCACAGCCCTTGCAAGGGAGAAATCTTCATACCCAGCAGGTAAGCTTTTTGCGGCTTAATTTTAGCTATGAAGATAAAGAAAACGCTATGAGAATAGGCACGCTACCTCGTGGTGCTTTGATTACTTCAATTAAAGTGTTTGTTAAGACAGCATTTTCGGACACGAAGGTAAAAATAGGCAGCACTGCTGGCGGCAATGAGTTTGGTGAAGCAGAAATCAAACAACAGGCAGTAAAAGAGGTTAAGCCTACCAATCAGAAGGAGTTTATCCCTTATGATGAAGAACTTACTCTCTATGCCAAAGCGGACAAAACAGTACAAGCTGGGCAAGCAAGTATAGTCGTTGAATTCGTGACTAATCACTGAGAGGTATTTTGATGACACGTCATTATATTCGGGTTAAGACCGGAGGACCGATACCTGTAAAGCGAGATGTTTATCGTCATAAGAGAACACTTTCGCACTTAGTGTCGGTCATTCAAGATGAGATTGATGACATAGCCGATGAGTATGTTCATCAAATCCAAGAAAGCATTTTTGCAGCCATTCGTTTTTGTGAACGGGAGACCTTTTACTTTAACGAAAGCCGTGATGTGGTGTTTGAGACACGGGCGGGACAAGGTGTTTATGATGCAAGCACTACCAGCCATATTGAAACAGCTGTTAAAATCAAAAACGTTTATCTGAGCTCTGATCAACATCATAAGTTTGCATTGGAGTGTAAGGACCATGTTTCTTTAGAGCCTTTGTTATCATCAGAGCAGCAAGGAACGCCGGTTTGTTACAGTTATTTTGATAGGAAATTACATCTTTATCCCACGCCGGATAAAGCCTATCAGATTCAACTCATTCTCTCTCCATTGCGTTTATCAGAGATAGAGAGTGTCGATGAGGAGCATCCATGGTTTGTGCACGCGTTTGATTTGATTAAGGCGCGTGCAAAATACGAACTTTACAAGAATATCTTGAAAGACCCCGATTGTGCAACGGCAGCTTACAATGACTTTAACGAACAGTTGAATGAATTGCGTGCAGAGACGTCTCAACGTCATAACGTGACCAGAATAATACCAACGGATTTTTAAGATGGTTTATTTTCCAGTAGCCGATTACAGACCAGATGTTGCGGTTGTCAACGGTAGTTTTACGGATAGCCTTGTGAATGTTTTGCCGGCAGATGGCGGTTATATACCCATGCCTAGTGCAATGGTTGTGTCTCATGCTTTGGAAGAAAAGCCCTTGGGTTCAATAGCCTTTAGAACCGGTAATGGTGTTAAGATAATCGTAGGAGGCAAGCAAAAGCTTTACAGTTATGATAGTCAAACGAAGGGTTGGAAGGATATAAGTCAAAGTGGAGTGACTTATCATGCGCATGAGGATAATCAATGGTCGTTCGCTTTGTTTGGTCAAAGAATTATTGCGGTGAATAAAAATGATAAACCACAAGTTTTTAATACCCATAGTTCTGAACGATTTGAAGATTTAGGAGGCAATCCCCCGAAAGCAGGCTTGGTGAAGGTTTGGGGACCTTTTGTTTGTTTGATGCAATTGACAGATCACCCCAATCGCATTCA
>NZ_JBHIMK010000136.1:0-3506 GCF_042194085.1 Bartonella sp. MU70NMGDW | reverse complement strand
TCTCGGGCTGATAAGCATTACTCTAAGCTTAATATTGATGATCTATCAGGTTCTTTACATTTTGATTTTAATGTAAACTTCGCCAAGCATCTTAGTGATTATCTTGTCATTAAAGAAAGTGGTTCAGGTTATCATACAATAAGTATTACTGATTCTGGAGGTGAGGGTACAGCCCCTTCCCACAAAAAGCTTAAATTAATTTCCGATCATAGTGGAAACGCTCATTTTACTTTAACAAACACTTTTGGTGAAAAAATCAGAGCTATTGATGCCGGAACCTACATGTACAGTTTGAAACAGAGAAAAAATGAGAGAAATGGTAAAATTTGGTATTTAGATGCGAATTATGCTCTTGATGAGGAAAATACCTCTTTATTTTCTGATTTTAACTTGCAACCATCTGCTATGGCTTCATTATCGAATGATCTCATAGAACGTACAATTGAAAAGGGAATGATTATTACGATTGCTGATCCTAGCTTTGATAGTAACAGTGAGAAAGTTGATAGCAATGGAGAAACTTCAATTAGTAATATAGTTAAAGATGCTGGAAAGCTTTCCGTTTATAACGGTGGTTTTAGCCTGTATACGATAATTCAAAGAGGCGGTACTGAACTTATTAGAACACAGGGTCTTTCACAGGATAGTACAGTTAAGAGAGGGGGAAAACAAAAGGTTGAAGATGGGGGAAAAGCTGAAGGGGCTAAAATTTACGGTGGTGAGCAGTTTATTTCAGGAAAGTCTAATATCAAAGGTGGGATGGTAAGGAGTAGCGCCTATGACACTGTCGTTTCTGGTAAAAATGGAGTGCTAGGATACCAGAATGTGTATGATGATGGAAAGGTTTTTAGCACAAAGATCATGGAAGGAGGGGTACAAAATCTTTTTGTGGAAGAAGATCTAGACCATTATAGCAGTTTTGCATTTGATACGAAGATCTTTTCTGGTGGAGAACAACACGTTTTAGCGGGAGGAATCGCGATTGGTGTTCTCTTACAAGGGAATGCTTTTCAAGCAATAGATTTAGGAGGCTATGTAAAAGATTTAACGATTAAGGATCAAGCACAATCGTGGTTACATTCTGGTGCAACACTAGAAGGAAACACCATGATTCATGATTCTGGACGGATTTATCTTTATGCTGGTGCTGAGCAATCTCATACTGAAGTAGAAAAAATTGTTTTAAATGGCAAAGATACCACATTATACTCTATTGCTTCCAAGATGGATGGTGAAAGCTCTTTGATTGAGGATCTAAGCGGGGATGGACGCGTTGTTTTTACTTCTACCGTGTTTAATCCACATTACTCTAAACTTGAGGTCGGTAATCTTTCAGGTAATTTACATTTTAGGTTTAATACTAATTTTGCAGAACAGCGCGGTGATTATCTTCTTATAAAAAAAGGAGCAGGTCATCACACCATCAGCGTTATCGATTCTGGTGCTGAAATGACCAATTCTCTTCCACAAAATCAGAACTTAGTTTTGGAGCTTGATTTAATTCATGATCAAAGCGGAAATGCGCATTTTACTCTGATAGATTTTGGGGGTGAAGAGATAGCTACTGTTGATAATGGAGTCTACATGTACGCTCTAAAGAAAAGAGATCATAACAGTGGAAAGATTTGGTCTTTATCGACATCATCTACATTGGAAAAAATTTCTACTCCTATCTTTTCTCCATCTCATACGGAGTTGCCTATAGATAACTCTTTTGAGCAAGACAATACTGTTTCTCCTTCGGAAGATTCTAGAGCCAATTCTTATACAGGTGATTTCAATTTTTATGCAGAGGATTTCATTACTGGTCTAGGTGAAAAATTTTTACAAAACTCCATACTCGGTGACAATAGCATAGTTTATATTGCTGGTGATGGAGAAACGGATGATTTTAAATTATCCATTAATAATACAGTTCCAGAAACTGCAACACTCTATGTTAAGAATGGTGGTTTTAGTAAGAATACAACAATTGAAAATGGTGGTTCAGAGATTGTAGGGGAACAGGGTATCTCAGAATTTACGATTATTTACGAGGGTGGAAAACAAAGAGTGGAGGGAGGAGGATCCGCATTGAGAGCTGAAATTTATGGTGGGGAGCAGCTTGTTTTTGGAGATGGGTATGTGGACGGTGGAATTGTTGGGAGCAGTGCTTATGATACGACAATTTATGGTCAAGGTGACACACCGGGACAGCAGAATGTATACGATGATGGAATGGTTGTCAGAACAAAAGTGATGAGTGGAGGAATACAAACTCTTGCTAAATGGTTCGCAGATGATGATTTTATACAAAAAAGTGGTGGATTAGCCGTGAATACTGAGGTTTTCGCGGGTGGGGTACAGCGGGTATTAGCAGGGGGAGAGGTGGATATTGTGACTTTACACCGCCATGCTGCTCAAGAAGTTCATGCTGGTAGCATTGTAAAAAATCTAACAATTAAAGAAGGAGCCAATTCATGGATTTTTGCTGGTGCGATGTTGGAAGGAAAAATAAAGATTCATGATTTGGGACAAGTCCATCTTTATGCAGGAAATAATAGCTTTTATACTGAATATAACAATTATCAGACAACAGTAGACGATATTAATTTAGAGGGGGAAAACGCTAAATTATACTCTATTTCTAATGGATATGGAAACACAGAAACCTATATCAAGAAGCTGAGCGGTGTGGGAAATATTATTTTTACTTCTACAGAATCCGATTTACATTACTCTAAGCTTTATATTGATAATCTTTTGGGGAGTTTACATTTCAATTTTAATGTCAGCCTTGCAGAAGGAGAGGGTGATTATCTCTTTATCAAGAATGGCCGTGGTTTTCACACAATAAGTATTGTAGATTCCGGTATTGAAATTGTTGATACTTCTTCAACAGAACTTGATTTAATTGTTGATCAAAGTGGAGGAGCGCATTTTACCTTGAGAAGCTTTTCTGGTGCAAATGTTAAAACTATTGATGGCGGAACCTATACGTATGGTTTAAAACAGAGAATTGATGAGGATGGGGGTGAAAAGGTTTGGTATTTATCTGCGGTATTTATTGATAATGTTTCATTTCTCAATAGTTTACCACGTGGTAGGAGCAGATCTGCACGGCATTTAAATCAAAATCAACAGGTTTCTTCTCTTTCAACGATTGCAGCATCACAAGAGCATGCTATTAAATTGCCACGTCGAAGAAAAAACCGCCAAAACTTGAGTCAAAGATCTCCAGCTTTTGTTTCTCCAACTGTTTTCTCTCTTGAAAGTCACGTTATTGAAGTCTTGGGTTCAGGAAGTTCTCATCCTCTTTCTGATGAAAAACAACAAACTGCTGTTTCAACCTCTTCACAATCTTTAGCTGATCAAATGATTTTGCGTCCAGTTCATAAAGAACAACCTTCTCCACAATTGAGAGAGACGCTTTCAGTTTCTCACTTTTTAACCACTCCCTCTACAGATGCGGTATTGTCTATGTCTGTGGCTCCAGCGATGGTTTTTCACAATGAAATGCAAACCGT
>NZ_JBHIMK010000135.1:0-3573 GCF_042194085.1 Bartonella sp. MU70NMGDW | reverse complement strand
TTATGATCCCCATCCACCAAGCGAATATTCTTTACCTTAGTACCACCTTTTAAAACAGATGAAGCGCCTTTTACTTTCAGATCTTTTATCACCATAACGGTATCTCCGTTTGTTAAAATCTGACCATTGGCATCATAAACAGTATTGACAAGAACAGTATCATCGTTTTTTTGTGGCCATTCATGTGCGCATTCAGGACACACAAAATTTTCACCATCTTCATAAGTATAAAGACAATCACAACGAGGACATTTGGGATATTGGGTCATAAATTCCCCTTTTAAAAGAAAAATCATTCATTATGACTGGTCATAAAGCAAGAAGTACTTATTGTCCATTATTTTAGAAAAACATTTCCCTTTGTTTTAACCTTCATCTGCCAACTGTGTTCATGAATGCTATCATCACATACCATACATGGGTTTATAAAAATGATTGATCATTATATAACTTAAATAAGCCCCCGCATATCATAAAATTTACTCACTTCATTCTCTCTCATAAATGAATCAAAATCATTTTCTTATACATCACCAATACAATTAACGAATGAATAAAAAACAATTAGAAAAGGAACATCTCTGAATAAAAACGCTTCCAAAAAGCTAAAAACTGAGAAACAAGAAAATGATAGACTCAACTTGACCTTTTATTTAAGTAAAGCATTCATAATGTTAGAGAACAAACTGATTTATGATCATAGTTAATGGTTTTGTATATTGAATGAGAGCCAATAAATAAGCTGAGATTCTCTCAACCTCTTTTACATTGAATAAACCAAAGCCTTTTCCTTGCATGTTACAAGTAGGAAGAGCCGTGTAAAACAATTATTCAAAATACTAAATACTCTCAAATATAAGAGCCAACATTGAAAGCGGGCAAAGTGAATGATGGTGCTGGTCTTACTCTCTCATAAGCATAAAAATGGTGCTGCTCAATGGATGGCCGGTTATCCCTTTCAAAAGTAACACGCATAAGATACGTTTTTAGCGTTTTGAGAGAGATGCTTCTTTAAGACAAACATATGAAATGTGTAACAATGATAGTATTTTGTTGTGCATGAGGAACATCTCCCCTATTAAACAAACATTTCTATCAAACCATCAGAAGCCATTGGATATCAATTCCCCGATTCTGCCTAATTATAATTACCTACAGTATTCGGTTTTAAGAAGCCCGCAGTTTTAAGAATCCGATTGATATGTAAAAGAGGAAAAACAAAGCGAGCTTGAAAATGGAAGCTCTGCCTTATGGCCAATAAAATCACGTCCCTAAAAACATACCTCATGTGATCAATCATCATACCTTTACAAAAAACATTCCACTGATCTTAGGTGATAATATCAGGGCGATCTCGCCCCAATGCTTGTTGTATATTTAACAGTTTTAGTGCCACCTGTTGCAAAGGTTGGAGAACTTCTTGCGGATTAAAATTGTGTTTGCGCGGATCACTTTCATACTGTTCAAAATAAAGTCGTAAAGTAGCACCTAGCGTCCCTGTTCCCGACAAACGGATCACCAACCGTGCTCCGTTCTCGAAAAAAATACGTATACCTTGCCGCGTGCTAACGCTCTGATCAACAGGATCATGATATGTAAAATCATCTGCTTTTTTGACGAAAAATCCAGCAATTTCAGTTCCTGCATGTGGTAAGTGCGTACGCAAATGTTCTATAAGTTCCAAAGCTTTATCTGCTTCGACTTCTTCATAATCATGCCGTAACGTGTAAAAACGCCCATAGGTGTACCAATGCTGCTGAACTATTTGTGCGACAGTTTTTTCTGTTATCGCTAAAAGATTTAACCAAAATAAGACAGCCCATAAACCATCTTTTTCGCGGATGTGATGAGAGCCAGTTCCAAAGCTTTCTTCACCACAAAAGGTTACTTTCCCCGCATCCAAAAGGTTTCCAAAAAACTTCCATCCCGTTGGCGTTTCAAAAAAGTTTAATCCGTGTTTTTCCGCAACCAGATCAGCAGCACGTCCCGTCGGCATAGAACGCGCTATCCCCACAACACCTTTTCGATATCCTTTAATGAGGTGTGCATGCTCAGCCATAATAGCCAAAGAATCTGAAGGCGAGACAAATTGCCCACGACCAATAATGAGGTTACGATCTCCATCACCATCAGAGGCTGCACCAAGATCTGGTCCTTGCTCTGACATCAATAAATCATAAAGAGCCTTGGCATAAACCAAATTAGGATCCGGATGACCGCCTCCAAAATCTGGCAAAGGAATACCATTAACCACTGTTCCTTCAGAAAATCCTAAGCATTTTTCAAAAATTTCATGAGCATAAGGCCCTGTTACCGCATGCATAGCATCAAACCGTAAAGTAAGACCTCCAGCAACGGCCTTGGCAATACAGTCAAAATCAAAAAGCTCCTGCATCAAAGCAACATAATCAGCGACAGAATCAATAATATCAATCCGCATGGCTCCCATAAAGATCGTACCTTGCCTATCTAAATCAATATCTGGTGCTTCAAGAATTTTATAAAAGGAAAGACGTTGCGATGTTGCAAAAATAGCATCACATAAAGAATTAGGAGCGGGTCCACCATTGGAAACATTGTATTTAATACCACAATCTCCCTCTGGACCACCAGGATTATGGCTTGCAGAAAGAATAAGTCCACCATGGGCATGAGTTTTACGAATAAGATGCGAAACAGCAGGTGTAGAAAGAATACCGCCCCTTCCCATTTTAACACAAGAAACACCATGCGCCGCTGCCATCTTCAACACAATCTGAAGGAGAGTACGATTAAAAGTGCGCCCATCGCCCCCAAGAATCAACATTTTTCCTTCAAGAGGTCCAATGTTATCAAAAAGAGACTGTATAAAGTTTTCTACATAATGAGGTTGTTGAAAAACAGACACTTTTTTGCGCAAACCAGACGTTCCCGGTTTTTGCCCCTCAAAAGCCGTGGTCAAAACTGTCTTTATGGTCATGTAAATACCTTCATATTCTTTCCTTTAATTTTAAGGTGAAGAGTATCCAAAGTCGACCATTAATTCTACTTGACGGAAGTGTGAAATATTTGCACACTCGTTAGAAGTCAGAATTTTTAAAGAATCCCTTTTATTTAAACCGTTCTTTCCGATATGCTTTTAAAGACAAAAGCTGTTTTAAAACGAAATTTTTGTAAAAAATATAGGAGCATCCTTATGATGAAAAAAACTGTTCCCAATGTAACATTCCATACACGTGTCCGAGATGAAGTGGGTGAAAATAATTCTTATCGGTGGCAAGAAGTTAACAGCGATTCTTACTTTAAAGGAAAGCGTGTTATTCTTTTTTCTCTTCCTGGAGCATTTACCCCTACTTGCTCAACCTTTCAGCTGCCTGACTTTGAAAAACTCTATGATGAATTTAAACAAGCGGGTATTGATGAAATTTATTGCCTTTCCGTCAATGATGCTTTTGTCATGAACGCTTGGGGAAAAACACAAAATATCAAAAACGTGAAATTAATTCCTGATGGCTCTGGTGAATTCACACGCAAAATGGGTATGCTGGTTGCAAAAGACAATGTTGGTTTCGGCATGCGATCATGGCGCTATGC
>NZ_JBHIMK010000134.1:0-3607 GCF_042194085.1 Bartonella sp. MU70NMGDW | reverse complement strand
GGTGGTGGGGTGCATTTAAGCCAAGCCAATCCAAAACATCTGGTCATTTGTGAGGGCATTGAAACCGGTCTGGCTCTTTTGTCTGGGTTGTTATCAGAGCCCGTTAATTTATGGGCGTCTCTTTCAACCAGTGGCATGATGCGTGTGAATTTACCCCATACAAAGGGGCGTCTCACCATTGCAATGGACGGCGATGATGCGGGTCGTAAAGCAGGTTTTACCCTCGCTGCACGTGCTTATAGCCAAGGCTTTGAGGTCTTTATGATGCAAGCTCCAAAAGGAACCGATTTTAATAACGTATTACTTTCTTAAAAGAGGGAAACTATGAAAGATAGTAATTTACAAAACAATAATGAAAATACTCCCGTCAATGATAACGATAATGTCTCTTTAAACGAAAATACTTGTTTAAAAGCCATTTCTTATGAACAAGCCTTGCAACAAAATGGTTGGGGGCAATTACAACCGATTGCTACGGCTCTCTTACCCGTCGAGCCTTTTAAAATATTCCTGCTTCCAACACCATTAATAAACTATGTTTATGACGTTGCTGATATTCAACAATCTTCTATCGATTTTGTTGCTGTTTCTGCTTTATGTGGATTGTCTGCTGTCATTGGAAATGGCGTGCGGGTTTCTCCAAAACAACATGCCAATTGGAAAATTGTTCCTAATCTCTGGGGTGCCATTGTGGGGGGAACCTTCAACTATGAAAACAGATACCATGGAAGCTGCTTTAGCACCTCTTGATGTTTTTCAAGAGGAATGGCATCAAGAATGGTTAAAGAAGAAAAAACAGCAAGAAACAAAAGATATTCTTATTGAATTAGACAAAAGAGAAAAGAAAAAACAAGCCTATAAAGCACTCAAAGATCAAGATGAGGAACAAGCCCTTGCTCTTCTTTCTCAATCTCTTGAACATAAAGAAAGTGAGGAAGATGACACGCTTAATAAACGACGTCTTATTGTCAACGATGTGACCGTCGAAAAGCTTGGGGAATTGTTAAAAGAAAACCCCCGTGGTTTATTGTTGGTTCGTGATGAATTATCTGGTTTTTTATCCGATTTGGAACGGAAGGAATATCAATCAGACCGTTCTTTTTATCTAACAGCTTTTAATGGCAAAAAATCATACACCTATGACCGTATAGGACGTGGAACCATTTTTATTCCCAATGCAACCATTTCCATTATTGGGGGCATTCAACCTTCACGGATTATTCCCATTATTCAAGCAATGCACCATGGAACAAATAATGACGGCTTATTGCAACGGTTTCAAATGCTGGTGTGGCCCGATGAACGAAAAGAGCGGTTATGGGTTGATAGACCTCCTAATCAAAAGGCATGGGAAAGTTATCAAGGAATTTTTCGTTCTCTTTATGATAAACCATTAGGATCACCAAAACACCCTATTACCATACGCTTTTCTGCTGAAGCTCAAGAAATGTTTCGTGTATGGTGGGAAAATTTTCAAAGAACAATCAAAGGAGGTCATTTCTCATCAAGTTTACAAGCGCATCTTTTGAAAATGAATAAAACCATACCAACCCTTGCATTGATTTTTGAATTGAGTGAAGGGAGGCGTTTTGAAATAGGCTTGCCTTCACTCACTATGACATTGTGTTGGTCATCCTATTTGTTAAGTCATGCAAAACTCATTGTAGAGCCTTGTGATCATTTACCAGATGGTTTTACCTGCACGAGATGTTTATAAGCGTGATTGGAAGCTTTTAAGGGATAAAGGAATTATTCAACAAACTTTAGAGCTTTTATGCTGTTGCAACTATCTTCGTGAAATTTATGAAGACAAAACCCAAAAGGCGGTCGGCCTACAAAACGCTATGAATAGCCCACCTTGGTGAAAAATCATAGGACCACACAATAGAGAAATCTCTTTTGAGAGTTTTTCAAGCCAATCGCTCAAAGCTCTTTTTAGTGATACTCTCTTCATTGCTCTTTTTTCAAAGAAAATGATCAGAGTTCTTTTTACAAAGAGTTTTGTTGCTTTTGGAGAGTTATTCCAATGTTTATGTTATTTTTTAAATAATAAAAAATAAAAAACATTATATTTTAATATTTTTGTTTAGGATCTCGAGCTGCTCTATGGAAATTTCTATTTTTGTAAAAAATCCAAACGTGCAACAGCATGGTAAAATATATTTTTATGACATTGGTGATTATCTCAAGAGAAAAGAAAAACTTACGATAATAGAAGTCATTTGGGAGTATTGATGGTATTACGTGAATATCAGCTACAATATCATCTGGATTTATATTACTCGTAATTGGCATTTTGGATGCATGGCTCATTTGTTCTGCAAACTATTGGACTTGAATGTTTAATCTATAAAGCTCGGTATTGATGATACTAGAAGAAAAGCCATCTTGATTTGTAAGTTTAATCGAATGCAAATTGAGAACATTCGATATATAATAACAAGCATATGCTTCTTAGCTAGCCCCCTTTAAGTAAGATAATAAGGCCACCTGCTATACTGTTCTGATTGGGGTTGAGCTCAGCTTTATAATAAACATCAAGCTTTAAAATACCGTTCGCTTATTTTGAGTTACATCAAGCTGAAATACCTATAATTCTTTCTCATCAAAAATCTTGAATAAAAAAGGCAAGTTGCTGCTTAAATTACTGCTAATATCAAAAAAATTAAAGCCAATTTTGCCACCATCTTTGACACTTTTAGTATATGAAATTCTGATATATGAGACAAGCACCATATCGTTCTTCCATCGGTATGTCCTATATCTATTCACAAAACATAGCTGCTTCAGAGTGGGAAATACTATATATTTGTAGCAATTTCTTTTAATTTATTCATATCAAAATACAAATCCGATACCTTTTGGCAAAATTTATCAAGATAAATAAACAATTCATCAGAGATGATATATCTTTTTTTCTCGAATTCTCATTAAATCCTCAGTTTTATTATTTAACGGATGCGCTTCAAAATTACTTGCACGATTTCCTGCTAATTTGGTAGGCATATAATGATTTATGATGTTACAAAACTAAAATCTAAAGGGCCAGAAACATTACTTCCAACCATACCAACGTAGTTATTTTTATTCTCAAAAAACTTATATAATTCTTTAATATTACTTGCAAATGGCTTATAGACAAAAGCATTATAGCCATATTCGTGAATTTTTTCATAACCACATTTCACGAATGTCTCATCAGCGATATTTAAGAAACCCAAATCTGGAATTTTTGAAGGAAATTTCATAGGCTGTTCTATTCCAAACAAATTATTCTTATCTATCCTATCAATAAAATAATTCCACTGCTCAAAATTAATACTTGCATTGAAATCAATAATAAATTTTACATTTTTGTTTTCATTAACAATTGCAATTGTATCATCCAAATACTGATTTGATGATTTCAATTTTATCAAATCTTAATTACGTATCTCATCATCAATAATTTCACCTATTCCTATCGTTTTAATAGATTTTATTAATCCAGAATTAATAATTTTAGCCATTTCAACTTTTTTAAAAAAATCTTCCCACCCAAAGAAATAGCTTAAAGAATTTGCAAAGTGTTTACTTTTATTTATTGATCGTTCATTTACAGATTTTA
>NZ_JBHIMK010000133.1:0-3645 GCF_042194085.1 Bartonella sp. MU70NMGDW | reverse complement strand
GGAATAAGAGCTTAGAAATCCATTCCGCCCATTCCACCCATTCCGCCACCAGGCATTGGAGGCATTGGTGTATCTTTCTTTGGAACTTCAGCAACCATTGCTTCTGTTGTAATCAGAAGGCTAGCAATTGAAGCCGCATTCTGGAGAGCAGAACGCACAACTTTCACTGGATCAACAATTCCCAAAGCAATCAAATCACCAAATTCACCCGTGGCGGTATTGTAACCATAAGTGTCAGCATTATTTTCCAACACTTTGCCCACAATAATAGCGGCTTCTTCACCGGCATTGGTTGCGATTTGACGTGCTGGCGCTTGGAGAGCACGACGAACGATATGAATACCAGCTTCTTGGTCAGGATTGCTTCCTTTAACGGTCAACGCATTTGCTGCACGCAACAATGCGGTACCACCACCAGCAACAATACCTTCTTCAACAGCAGCACGTGTTGCATTCAAAGCATCATCAACACGGTCTTTCTTTTCTTTCACTTCAACTTCTGTTGCACCACCCACACGGATAACAGCAACACCACCAGCGAGTTTAGCAAGTCTTTCTTGCAATTTTTCACGGTCATAGTCAGAAGTTGTTTCTTCGATCTGAGCCTTGATTTGATTGACGCGAGCAGTAATTTCAGACTTTTGTCCAGCACCATCAATAATGGTGGTGTTTTCTTTAGAAATATTGACTTTCTTTGCACGTCCAAGCATATCCAAAGTGACATTTTCAAGTTTAATGCCCACATCTTCAGAAATAACCTGTCCGGATGTTAAGATTGCGATATCCTCTAACATTGCTTTACGGCGATCACCAAATCCTGGAGCTTTTACAGCAGCAATTTTCAAACCACCACGCAACTTGTTAACCACGAGCGTTGCCAAAGCTTCACCTTCCACATCTTCAGCGATAATGAGAAGTGGTTTTCCAGATTGCACAACAGCTTCAAGCACAGGAAGAAGAGATTGCAAATTAGACAATTTCTTTTCGTGAATGAGAATGTAAGGATCATCGAGATCAGCGACCATTTTCTCAGCATTTGTGACAAAATAAGGGGAAAGATACCCACGGTCAAATTGCATACCTTCAACGACTTCTAATTCCGTTTCAGCGGTTTTAGCTTCTTCCACGGTAATGACGCCTTCATTGCCCACTTTTTCCATAGCATCAGCGATCATTTTACCGATTTCAGCAGCGCCATTAGCAGAAATGGTTCCTACTTGTGCAATTTCTGCTGAAGTTTGGATTTTTTTTGCTTTTTTGAAGAGGTTTGCCACCACTTCATCCACAGCAGCATCAATCCCGCGTTTAAGATCCATTGGGTTCATACCCGCAGCAACAGCTTTAACGCCTTCTTGCACAATAGCTTGTCCTAAAACAGTTGCTGTTGTTGTTCCATCACCAGCGATATCATTGGTTTTAGAAGCAACTTCGCGCAACATTTGTGCACCCATGTTTTCGAACTTATCTTCAAGTTCAATTTCCTTTGCAACGGATACACCATCTTTTGTGATGCGAGGCGCACCGAATGATTTATCAATCACCACATTACGACCTTTAGGGCCGAGTGTCACCTTAACAGCATTAGCAAGGATGTCGACACCGCGCAACAAACGCTCACGCGCTTCACGGCCAAATTTGACTTCTTTAGCAGCCATTTAATTTCTCCTTGGAGTTTTCTCAAAATAGTACACAATGAAAAACTAAGTGCTTCAATTAGCCCATAATTCCCATAATGTCAGATTCTTTCATGATGAGGAGATCTTCCCCATTAATCTTGACTTCAGTTCCAGACCATTTTCCAAAGAGGATACGGTCTCCTGTTTTAACTTCTAAAGGCACGCGCTTTCCGTTATCATCGAGAGCGCCATTGCCAACAGCAATCACTTCGCCTTCTTGGGGTTTTTCTTTTGCTGTATCAGGGATGATAATCCCACCAGCCGTTTTATTTTCAGATTCAACCCGACGGACAACGACACGGTCGTGAAGTGGGCGGAATTGTATATTAGCCATGTTTTAAATCCTTAAAACTGAACATAATTGCATTAATCTTAAAAGTTCTTGCTAGCACTCATAGCTTGAGAGTGCTAGTATGAGTTAGATATAAAATCGGCATCTCTTAATGTCAAGAATAGCCATAAAAATAATTTCTCTAAATGAAGCTTCAAAGTCTTGCCTCTTATTGCACTTTCGCGTTATCTATCTTTTTGAGAACCCGTGAACAAAAAAGGATCTTATCATGGTTGAAACACGTCAGGAAACGGATAGCTTTGGAACGATTGCGGTACGTCAAGATCGTTATTGGGGCGCACAAACTGAACGTTCTCTGCATAATTTTAATATTGGTAGTGAAAAGCAGCCTCTTGCCATCATCTATGCCTTAGCCCTTATCAAAAAGGCTGCAGCTGTTGTAAATATGGACAAAGGAAAACTACCAGAAAATATTGGAAAAGCAATTATTGCCGCCGCCGATGAAGTGCTTGCCGGCGATTTTGATACGCATTTTCCACTCTCCGTTTGGCAAACAGGTTCTGGCACACAAAGCAATATGAATGTCAATGAAGTCATTGCTAATCGTGCCAGTAAGATTTTGGGAGGAAAACTTGGAAGCAAAAAACCAGTTCATCCCAATGACCATGTCAATATGAGTCAATCATCGAACGATTCCTTTCCCACAGCGCTTCACATTGCCACCACGTTGCAAACACGCCAACACTTACTACCAATTCTTGAAGCTCTTATTGCTACATTAAAACAAAAAGAGCAAGAATTTGCAGACATCATTAAAATCGGCCGCACCCATACCCAAGATGCAACGCCTTTAACCCTAGGGCAAGAATTTTCAGGCTATCGTGCCGCATTAGAAGCCAATCTTCAGCGCATTGAAAATGCTCTAACCGATGTCCACATGCTTGCTCAAGGTGGCACGGCTGTTGGCACAGGGCTGAATGCACCAAAAGGTTTTGACATTGCTTTTGCAAAAACAGTGAGCGCTTTCACAGGAATAACGTTCCAAACTGCCAGCAATAAATTTGAAGCACTCGCCCATCATGGCGCCCTTGCGCATTTCCACGGAAGCTTGAATGCTCTCGCTGCTGATCTGTTTAAAATTGCAAATGACATTCGGTTTTTAGGCTCTGGTCCACGTTCCGGTTTAGGGGAACTCAGTCTTCCTGAAAATGAACCCGGATCTTCTATTATGCCCGGCAAAGTTAACCCCACGCAATGTGAAGCCTTAACCATGGTCGCATGTCAAGTTTTTGGTAATCACACCAGCGTAACCTTTGCCGCAAGTCAAGGACATTTTGAACTCAACGTTTATAAACCTGTTATTGGCTATAACGTTTTACAATCAATTACCCTTCTTGGTGATTGCATGCGCTCTTTCGATATGCATTGCATTCAAGGATTACGAGCCAATCGCGTTCATATTCACTCGCTCATGGAGCGCTCACTCATGTTAGTCACAGCTCTTGCACCAGAAATTGGCTATGAAAAAGCTGCTGAAATTGCCAAAGCAGCGCATAAACACGATACAACTTTGCGCACCGAAGCATTAAAAGCTGGCGTTTCTATAGAGGATTATGACCGATTAGTTGATCCCAAAAAGATGATTGCTCCCCAATAAACAACCCACTAAAAAAGATG
>NZ_JBHIMK010000132.1:0-3758 GCF_042194085.1 Bartonella sp. MU70NMGDW | reverse complement strand
GAATGCTTGGTGAAATGTCAGTAGAAGAGCCGTCTTCAGGAGCATTTAGTTTTTTTGCTTATAAATATTGGGGGAGATTAGCTGGTTTCATAACAGGTTGGAATTATTGGTTTCTTTATATTCTTGTGAGCATGGCTGAACTTACAGTGATAGGTTTTTATCTTGATCATTGGATTTTGATTGATCATTGGAAAGCATCTTTCATTGTTCTTTTATTTGTTACATTCATTAACTTGTTTAATGTTCGTTTTTATGGAGAATTTGAATTTGCTTGCGCTTTGATCAAAGTGGCTGCTGTTATTGGTATGATTATTTTGGGAATTTTTCTCATTGTCACTGAACTAGGGGAAAATCAAGCGAATATTCATTATCTTTGGGACCATGGCGGTTTTTTCCCTTATGGAGCAGTAGGGGTTGTTTTAGCGACTTCTGTAGTAATGTTTTCCTTTGGAGGAACAGAGCTTATTGGTATTGCTGCTGGAGAGGCATCTGATCCACAAAAAACAATTCCAGCGGCTATCCGTCAAGTTATGTGGAGGATTATAATTTTTTATATTGGTTCTATCAGCGTTATTATGATAATCAGCCCTTGGAATATGATTGGAAAAAATGGCAGTCCTTTTGTTACAATTTTCGAGACTATAGGAATTCCTGCTGCTGGTCATATTTTGAATTTTGTGGTGATTATGGCTGCTATTTCTGTTTACAATAGTGGCATTTATTCTAATGGACGTATGCTTTATAGTTTAGCTGTACAAAAAAATGCACCACATATTTTTAGTAAACTGAGTGCTGCTCGTGTTCCTTATATTGCTATCCTTTTTTCATCATTCTGTACGGTGTTGATTGTCGTTTTTAATGCTCTTGTTCCTGATAATAGTTTCATGCGGATCATGGCTCTTGCAACTGCAGCAGCAGTGATTACTTGGGCTATTATTGTTATTGTTCATTTGAAATTTCGCAATGCACATAAGAACAGAAAAGGCAACTTTACTTATGCGTTTGGTTTATATCCTTACGCTAACTATCTTTGTCTCTGCTTTCTTGCTTTATTATTTTGCATTATGTTTATCAGTGGTTTTGGGCAAAATGGATTGATGACTCGACTTTTTGATATGATAGGAATAAGCGTGCCTTTTCTTGAAACATATATTCCTGTACAGATGCCTGATATGAGTTTGGCAGTCATTATTATTCCTCTATGGTGCTTATTATTACTTTTAGGTTATAAACTGAGACGATAGAGAAAGAAGAGCTAATAAAACGGATTGATTGGAATAAATCTTGGGGACTATAAAATTTGATGAGGTAACACAAGTTTTTGGTGATTTGTGTGTTTTAAGGAATATTACTGTACAGCTTACCGAAAAACGAATTGCTGTTATAGGTGCGAATGGTTCTGGAAAAAGTACATTTGTTCGTCTTATTAATGGACTCCAATTACCATCTCACGGTTTTGTAAGCGTTGATGGGCTTGATACCAAGCGCGATGCAAAAGCAGTAAAGCGTAAAGTTGGATTTGTATTTCAGAATCCCGATAATCAGATTGTTTTACCATTAGTTGAAGAGGACTTATCATTTGGTCTCAAAAATTTAAAGCTTAGTAAAGATGAAATTAAGGAGCGTGTAGATGAAATTTTACAGCGCTACGAACTTCAAGACTTCAGAAATCACGCTGTCCATTTATTAAGTGGTGGGCAAAAACAACTCGTTGCTATTTCCGGTGTAGTTGCAATGAAACCAGACTACATTATTTTTGATGAGCCGACGACATTACTTGATTTGCGAAATAAGCATCGCGTTACGCAAGTGATAGAAGAATTACCACAAACGGCAATAGTTGTATCGCATGATTTGGAGTTTTTGAAAAAGTTTGATAGAGTGCTGGTTTTTGATAAGGGGGAGATAGCAATTGATGATGTACCTTTTGTTGCTATCAAGGAGTATATAAGAAGAATGTCATGATCGGTTTATATATTCCAAGGGATACGTTTATTCATAGGTTAAGTCCTGGAGTTAAGTTATTATTTCTTGCGGCGTGTGGAACTTTTATAATAATGGTTTCTTCCATAGCGCTTCTTGGGTTATTTTTGTTGTTGGTCATCTTATTCTATAGAGTCGCCAAGGTCCCTCTCAAAACTGCGATAAAGCAATTTAAATCGATGGGATTGCTTTTGGTTCTTCTATTTGTATTTCAAACTATTTTTAGCGGTTGGCTTACGGGGATTGAGGTCATATTACGTCTTGTTATCCTCTTTTCTTTATCATCACTTGTTTCATTCACAACAAAAGTTTCAGATATGGTGGATGCAATTGAAGTCTGGCTTCAGCCTTTTTGCTGTTTTGGTATAAATCCATCAAAAGTGAGTATGGTTATTTCTATGGCGATCAGGTTTATTCCTCTTTTGAGTGAAAAGTTTAATGAGGTACATGAAGCACAGCAAGCACGGGGACTTAATACTAACATTGTCGCTCTTGCGATACCTTTAATTATACGAACCATAAGAATGGCTTCAGAAGTGGCTGAAGCATTGGAAGCGCGTTCTTATGATGCTGATACCATTGATACAGCATCTCATAATAATCAAAGTTTTTTATAGTGAAAGAAGAATCAAATGAATACAAAAGATTTAGTTTATATTGCTTTATTTGCCGCTATTTATGCTATTTTAGGACTTTTCCCTTCTATTTATCTTCCTTTTCTTCTAGGGGTACCTATTACAGCTCAATCGATGGGACCGATGCTAGCAGGGTCTATTCTTGGGGCAAAAAGGGGTGCTTTAGCATCACTCCTTTTTCTTGTTCTTGTTGCGATTGGATTACCTCTGTTGCCTGGTGGTCGTGGTGGAATCAGTGTCTTTTCAGGGATTGCAAGTGGTTACTTAATAGGTTTTCCATTTGCTGCATTTTTTATTGGTTTAATGGTAGAATTGTTTTGGCAGCGGTTAAATTTTATAACATTATTTGTGATAAATACTGTTGGTGGCATTGGGATAGTTTATTCTTTTGGTGTTCCATGGACAGCGTATATGACCAAAGTCTCTTTACTGAAGGTTTTAATGGCTTCATCAGGTTTTTTGATAGGCGATTGTTTAAAAGTGTTGATTGCATCCTTTGTTGCACTCGCGATTAAAAGATCTGTTCCTCTCATTCATTCAAAGCATAATAAGAACAAGCTAAAATGAATGTATTATTTTGTTACGCTGTTATTATATAATATTCATGTATCACAATAATTTTACTGAATTTAACCATAGTAATCTATGATGTAATTAAACATTGTAGAATCTAATATGATTTATATAAGTGATATTATTAAAATAAATTATTATAATATTTTTCTCTATATCTAAGGCATTTAAAGTGTACTTTTATAAATCTGATACTTTTTATTAATATAGAACATTAACGAAATATTTTCCATAGTGAAGGAATAATTCAGTGAATACAAAAGACTTAGTTTATATTGCTTTATTTGCCGCTATTTACGCTGTTTTGAGTCTTTTCCCTCCTATTTATCTTCCTTTTTTACTGGGTGTCCCTATTACAGCTCAGTCTATGGCTCCGATGTTAGCAGGCTCTATACTTGGAGCGAAAAGGGGAGCTTTAGCATCACTTCTTTTCCTTATTCTTGTTGCGATTGGATTACCTCTATTGCCTGGTGGTCGTGGTGGAATTAGTGTTTTTTCAGGAGTTACGAGTGGTTATCTGATTAGTTTTCCATTTGCTGCATTTTTTATTGGCTTTATGGTAGAATT
>NZ_JBHIMK010000131.1:0-3893 GCF_042194085.1 Bartonella sp. MU70NMGDW | reverse complement strand
ATCATAACAGGTTCACTAGGATCACCACCCGCTAATGTGATTTTATTGGTTTTTTTGCCGTTTTCATCTCTGTCATAGAGAACAACACCATCAACAAGATTATCAACCCTATCTTCAATGTTATCGACTTTTATATCAATATTATGAACTGTCTCACCAATATTGGTAACCGTAGCGGAAATATTGTCGACTCTGTTTTCGATATGCTTAATATCTTTTTCAACACCAGTGATACGTTCGTTGGTCTGCCAAAGCTGTCCACCATTTACTGCATCTTTCGAGCCTTCTGCAATTTTACCATCAGCTACATTGATAATTTTATTCGGCTTACCAGCACGATTAGCATCATAGGCTTTTTCTTTATCATTCCACTTTAAAGCATCTGTATCGACCTTGTTGATGACATCATCAATACGGTTGTTAATATTTGACATCCCATTATTAATATCACCAAAAGCATCAGCGACATTATTGTAGTTTTTCTCCTCCCCAACAGTACCATCGGCATTAAATTGAGAAATCTTGAAATTAGGAGCGTTCCATTTTCCATTATTATAGCCAGCACCACCACCAAAATACACAGCCAATTGGTTGCTCATGAGATAAAGCTGGTTACCGGTAATGGCATCAGTTGAACTCGCAGCAATTCTGCCATCTTTAATATTAAGGAGAGAAACTGGTCCGTTGTTTTTATTGCCACCTAAAGTCACACTACCGTAATTAACACTATCATCGTCATTCTTATCGTAAAGAACCGCAGCAGCACTTGCTGTCTCAATATCTTTCGTAATATCCCTTATGCTTTTATCAAGCTGGTCTTTGTTAACAGCTTCATCGCCCTTTTCTGCTGCCTTAACACCAGAAATGGAACGTGCGACCTTACCATATCCTGCAATATTGATCTCAGTACCAGCTGTTTTCGCACCGATGGTGATGATACCTGAAATTCCCTCTTGCTGTATAAGACTATTTTTTTTCATTTCAATAATCTTATTATCAAGATTTGTAATAGAAACATTCACACCAGTAAACGCATCTGTAACATTATTATATGCCTTATCCTGAATAAGGAAAGATGGTTCTATACCTTCAAGTACATCTGTGCTGCCACCAAAATATTTCGATGTATTTTGAGCAATCTTGAAGAGCTGTGAACCATTTACTGCTTCTTTTGATGCTTGAGAAAGCTCTCCATCTTTTATACCGGAAAGTATACGCTCCATACCACCTTTATTTACAATACTGATTTTAGTACCACCAGTTTCTTTACCAACAGTAATAAGACCGTCTTCTCCCTCCTGCTTCACAAGGCTATTTTTTGTTATATCAGAGATTTGATTGTGAATATTTGTGAAAGTATTGTTCACACCTTCAAAAGCATCAGCAACATTTGAATAAGGCTGTTTAGAGGAAGTTCCATCATCCTTGAATTGGATAACTTTGAAAGTGGGAGCATGCCAATTACCAGCGTCATCATACCCAGCACCACCACCAAAATAATTAGCAATATCATTTATTGCATAGCGCAAATGCTGATTAACATGCCTGATGTTCATATTAAGCCCTGACAAAGCCGATCCAACATCATTATGTTCCGTCTGTTTTTCCTGTCCATGTTCATCAATAGTAGTTAAATTATATCTCGGTTTTCTAAAGACTCCATTTGTGAAAGAGGCATTGCCACCAAAATAAGTAGCAATTTTGCTGCCCATAGAATGAATTTGAGAACCATTTATAGCATCTGTTGAATCTTCAGTAATATCACCATTCAAAAGGTAGGTAAGCTTACTTTCTGTTTTTTCTCCATTTTTTTCATGAAGTGCAACAAACGCTTTCTTACCTTCATCCCACAATAAGGCATCTTGAGAAAATTTATCAAATTTATTGTCTACATATGTTAGTCGACTATTCACATTTTTGACATTTGCATCAATTCCTGTCAAAGCATCACCAACATTTTCAAAAGTTTTCTGTTCTACCTTACCATCTGCAGAAACAGTAGATAAATTATACTGTGGTCCAAAAAAAACACCATTTTTAAATGAAGTACCACCACCAAAGAAACTCGCGATATCTCCAGATATTTTATTAATTTGGCTGCCATTAATTGCATCTGTTGATTCTTCGTGAATTTCCCCATTCATAAGATAGCTAATCTTACTTTTTGTTTTATTACCCTCTCCACCATGCCGCGCAACAAACGCTTGTTCTTCTTCACTCCAAAGTAACGCATCTTGAGAGAGAGTATCAAATCTCTGAGTAAATTCATTAGTAACATTCGTCAAACGATTATTCACACTTTTGACATTCCCATCAAGTCCTTTCAATGCAGAACCAACATCACGATAATTAATATTTCCTATCGTACCATCTTCAAAAATAACAGATAAACTATATTTGGGTCCTTTAAAAGCACCATCTTCAAACGCTGCATCTCCACCAAAAAATTTTGCTACATCTTGAGAGATCTCATTAATTTGGCTACCGTTGATTGCATCATGCGAATTTTTAGCAATTTTACCATCTTTGACATTCAAAAGAGCAACGGAACCATCACTCTTATCACCACCCAAAGTCACACTGTTATAATTGACAGAATTATCTCCATTTTTATCATAGAGAACCGCGAAATCACTCACGTTCTTAATATGATTAGTAATATTTGCAATATGATCATCGAGTTGTTTTTTATTGACAGCTTCATTATCATTCTTTGCAGCCTTCACGCCTGCAATAGTCCGGTCTCCTTCGTTACCTGCGATATCAATTTTCGTACCACTTTTTTCCTTACCAATGGTGATAAGTTTCTGCACTTCATCCCATTTAACAAGACTATTTCCTGCTATTTCATTTTTTATTTTGTTCAATTGTGCAACATTCACTGCATCGGTCTCTAAAGTTCCCTCTTCCACCCCTTTAATTTGTTTATTACCAGCATAAATACCCCCAGTAGTCATATTAGGACCACCAGTAATCACGAAGCCATTATCGCTTACATTCGCCTTACCTGCTATTACACGTTTAACTCTGACAATATCATTCAAATCAAACTTTACAGTATTGTCACCGTTTTTGGTAATTTTGATATTCTTACTTTCTTCATTACCATCCTCTGCATTAACACCTACAAACCTTACTGTACTCTCTGCCCCAATATCTGTAGGCTCTTCATCTTCAACAGCAAGTTTCCAACCCGTTTTAATTCCCGCTGTAAAATCTTGCAACTGCTTATAATTTACAGCATCTTCAGCATCAGTTCCCGCTAGCACTCCCGTAATCTTTTTATTGCCAGCATTAATACCATTCGCTGTTATGCTTGGTCCCCCATTAACAAACGTAAAGCCTTCATCATTCATAACACTGTTGCCTGTCGTAACACTCGAGAGCTTAAGATTATCATTCAAAGAAAATGTGACTTTGTTATTGGCTTTTTCAATGTTGATATTTTTGCTTCTACCCTCACTCGCACCTGCAACAAGATCTACTGTACTACCAGCTTTAACGTCTGTAGCATTGTTACCATCAACAGAAAGTTTCCAGCCTTTTTCTGCAAGTGTTTTGACTTCTGTCAACTGTGCAAAGTTTACAGCATCGGTATTGTCTTCCCCTGCCGCTACTCCTTTAATCGTTTTATCACCAGCATGAATGCCCTTAACAGTTATGCTCGGCCCAGTACCATCAGTAAACATAAAGCCAGCAGCACTCATAATGCTTTCTCCTGCTGTGACAGTCATTACCTCAATATCATCAGCTAGATCAAATGTGACATTGTGATTTCCGTCTTTTTCAATCTTAATATTCTTTTTGTGTTCATTGCCAGCTGCTTGGAAATTTACTGTGCCATTTGGTCCAATAGCTGTAGCATCTCCACCATTAACAGAAAGCTGCCAACT
>NZ_JBHIMK010000130.1:0-3899 GCF_042194085.1 Bartonella sp. MU70NMGDW | reverse complement strand
AAAAACCAAGATGATATTGTTGGCATGGAAACATCAGATCTTGTTCTCCCTGCTACCACGGATGCCCAAGCCCTTGCTAAAGAAGTTTGTGAATCCCTAGCAGATGCAATGACGGTCATCTTTTCAACCTATCATTCTATCCAAGTGATTTCGGATGCACAAAAAGACCATGGTTTACCCGAATTTGATTTGATCATTTGTGATGAAGCACACCGTACGACGGGGGCTTCATTGGGAAGTGAAGACAATGAATCTAAATTTATCAAGGTTCATGATAACAGCATTATTCGAGGTAAAAAACGTCTGTATATGACAGCAACGCCTCGTATCTTTAGTGACACTGCTAAAAGGCGCGCTGATGAGATTAATGCCGTTCTCGCATCTATGGACGATGAAACGCTTTATGGCAAACAACTCCATCATTATACATTCGCGGAAGCTGTCGATAATGAACTTTTAACTCCTTACAAGATTGTGGTCTTGGGTATTAATGAAACCTATATCACACCAGCCATACAGGAGATTATTGCCAATGAAAACCGTGAAATTTATTTAGATGATGCGGCAAAAATTATTGGCTGTTATAGAGCCCTGACCAAAATAGATAAGCAAGCGGCTGTTGATGATGATGATACAGAGCCCATGCAATGTGCTTTAGCTTTTTGCAAAGACATTAACACCTCTCAATATATAACAAAGCTCTTTAATAAAATTATCAAATCTCATATTGATGATTTCCTTCAAACCGTTCCCTTTCTAAACTGTGAAGTAAGACATATTGACGGAACGCAAAGTGTCAAAAAACGCAATGAGGAACTGGATTGGCTTAAAGAAGATGCGGGTCAAAATGTTTGTCGGATTTTAAGCAATGTTCGGTGTCTTTCAGAAGGGATTGATGTCCCTGCTCTTGATGCGATCATGTTCTTACACCCACGCAATAGCCAAGTGGATGTGATACAGGCGGTGGGGCGTGTGATGCGCCGTGCTCCAAATAAGAAAACGGGCTATATCATTTTACCCATTATCATTCTTTCACACTTAGAAGCCAAAAAGGCTTTAAAAAACAATAAGAGATACCGTGTTGTTTGGCAAGTTTTGCATGCTTTACATTCTCATGATGAGAGACTTGCTCGGACGATTAATCAAATGTCTTTAGGACAAGATAGCAGCCATACGATTGAGATTATAGAGATTAAGCGTGAGGATGAATTAAAAGAGCTTACCACAACGGTTGATGAGATCTCGATACCATCAAAAGCAGAAAGTTCTGGACGTGTCATTGGAACAGCAGAAAGCAAATCTCAATCGGTATCTGGAGGACAAGGAGACCTATTCCGCCGTTCTGAATTTTTTGATTTTGTCAAAGCCATTTTTCTGGATAGTTTTAAAATCACCGATTATTGGGGCATATGGGCGAACAATGTTGCTGAGATTGCTCAAAATCATATCACGCATCTTCAAAATCTGCTTACTGATGAGACAAGCGAAACCTATCATGCTTTTGATACATTTCATAAGGAACTAAAGAACAACGTCAACAGCGATATCAAGCAAGAAGAAGCGATTGAGATGTTAGCGCAACATCTTGTCACGCGTCCCGTGTTTGAAGCCTTGTTTGAAGGCAATGAATTTGTACAGAACAATGCCATTTCGCAAGCAATGGATAAGATCTTAACGGAACTGGATAAAACCAATATCGAAGAGAAAACGAAAGATCTTGATAAATTTTACAAAAGTGTCACATTCTGTACAGCAGGTATCACCGAAACTCATGCAAAACAGAATCTTATTATCAAACTTTATGAAAGTTTTTTTGCCAAGGCATTTAAGAAAACCACGGATAAGCTTGGGATTGTTTATACGCCCGTTGAAGTTGTTGATTTTATCATTCATTCTGTTGATGATGTGTTGCGGAATGAGTTTGGAACAAGCTTGGGGTCACGGGGTGTCTCCATTCTCGACCCTTTTACGGGAACTGGGACCTTTATCACACGGCTTTTACAATCAGATCTCATCAAACCAGAGGATATGGAATATAAATTCCGTCATGATATCCATGCCAATGAGATTGTTTTGCTTGCTTATTACATAGCTGCCATTAATATTGAATCGACTTATCATAGTTTGATGAAAGGGAATTATATCCCATTCAAGCATATTGGTTTGGCTGATACGTTTCGGATGCTTGAAGAGAAAAATCTGCTACAAAAATTATTTAAAGAAAACAGTGAATATTTAGAACACCAGAAAAATCTCAATATTGAAGTTATCTTTGGTAATCCTCCTTATTCGGTAGGACAAAAAAGCGCTAATGATAATGCAAAGAACAGCCCTTATCCCATATTAGATGATCGTATCCGTGAAACTTATGCTGCTCAATCTAAAGCAAGCCTTATGCGAAATCTTTATGACAGTTATATTCGTGCCATTCGCTGGGCTAGTGACCGTATTGCTGATGCTGGGGTAATCGGCTTTGTTTCTGGCTCTGGTTATGTAGAAAAGTCGACAATGGACAGTTTACGAAAATCTTTAGCAAAAGAGTTTACAGGTATTTATGTACTTAATTTACGGGGTGATATACGTAAAAACATGTTAAGCAATGGAGCTGCTCAAGAAGGAGAAAATGTTTTTGGCAATGGTAGTATGACCGGTATCGCTATAACGCTCTTTATCAAAAATCCTAGTGTGTCTGAAGAGTGTAAAATTTACTATCATGATATTGGTAATAATCTCACAAGAGAAAAAAAGCTTGAGAGGCTTCAATACTTTGGTAGTATCGATGGCATTACACGTAAACAAAAATGGCAAACAATCACGCCGGATGAACATGGTGATTGGATAAATCAACGCGATAATAGTTTCGCAACATTCTTAGCTATAGGTGATAAGAAAGGACATGATAAAAAACTGTTTGAAACTTTTTCTCTTGGAGTTTCAACCAATCGTGATGCGTGGGCGTATAATTCGAGCCGTAAAGTTTTAGAAAAAAATATGACTAGTACGATTGCTTTCTATAATAGTGAAGTAGAACGTTTTAATAATGCTTATGGACATGTTGATCGTAGGATACGTAAAAATGCTGTAGACAATTTTGTTAACGTTGATGCTAAAAAAATCAGTTGGAGTAGTAGTCTAAAAGAAGAGTTTGTAAGAGGAAAAATTTCCGAATTTGAAAATAATTGTTTAGTTCAAAGTATTTACCGTCCTTTTACAAAGCAGTGGCTTTATTACAATAGCGTCTTTAATGAAGCGGTTTCTCAAATGCCGCGGATATTCTCGATGGAGCAAATAGTCGAAAATCAAGTAATACAAATTACAGGTGTAGGAGCAAGAAGTGGTTTTTCTGTTTTGATGAGTAAGGATTTACCTAATCTAGATGCAATAGAAAAAGGTCAATGTTTTCCACGTTATATTTACGAAGATACTGAATCTTTAAAAAATAAAAAACAATCCCTTTTATTTACAAACTCTATAGAAGAAAGCACAACAGCTGATTTACAAAGGCGTGATGCCATTACGGATGAGGGGCTAGAACATT
Organism: Bartonella sp. MU70NMGDW; assembly: GCF_042194085.1. Classification (NCBI taxonomy): domain Bacteria; kingdom Pseudomonadati; phylum Pseudomonadota; class Alphaproteobacteria; order Hyphomicrobiales; family Bartonellaceae; genus Bartonella; species Bartonella sp. MU70NMGDW. The sequence continues at coordinate 361 of NZ_JBHIMK010000130.1, read as the reverse complement.
TTAAAGCCGCTTATCCTAATCAAACCATAACAAAAGATGATTTGTTCTATTACGTTTACGGTTTACTTCATTCGGAAGATTACCGTGCTTGTTATGTTGATAACCTCTCTAAAGAATTGCCTCGTATCCCTTGTGTAAAGAGTGCTGGTGATTTTTGGAAGTTCGTAACAGCAGGGCGTGAACTCGGTCATTTGCACGTGAATTATGAAACTATAGAACCTTATCCAGTAACCTTTAAAAAGGGTAATCCAAAATTAACTGACATCTCTAATCCCGAAAAGTTTTATTACGTTACAGAAATGAAATTCGCAAAAGCAGGTAAAGAAAAAGATAAATCAACTGTTATTTACAATAGCAATAT
>NZ_JBHIMK010000013.1:0-34488 GCF_042194085.1 Bartonella sp. MU70NMGDW | reverse complement strand
AGCATCTCAATATTGCGTCGTGCATGCCAAATACGAAATGGCTTCCCTTTCGGACTTTTCCAAAGTCCGAAAAGGTCCTTAAAGGCAAGAGTCGGCAAAGTTTGTGGTAAACCAAACCCTAAAGTGGATATACGCACACCCTGTTCGCGTTGCAGTGGAATAAGCTGAATAATCGTAGATGTTACTCCCGATAAACGCCTTTTAAAGTGAGGCGCAATAATTTCAGTTTCGTCCAAAGATACACGCATAATAATCCATATGTTATTTAGATATACTGAACCTTAATGATCTCGTAATTATGCGCACCACCTGGTGCATTCACCTCAATCACATCACCTTCTTGCTTTCCAATGAGTGCACGTGCAATAGGCGAAGAAATAGAGATTTTACCAACCTTTACATCAGCTTCTTGATCTCCTACGATCTGATACACTTTTTTTTCTTCTGTATCCTCATCCAAGAGTTTAATGGTTGCTCCAAATTTTATTTTGTCGCCTGAAAGACGCGAAACATCTATAACTTCTGCTCGGGCAATATAATCTTCAAGCTCATTTATACGCCCCTCATTATGGCTTTGTGCTTCTTTAGCTGCATGATACTCAGCATTTTCTGATAAATCACCATGTGCACGCGCCTCAGAAATTGCTTCAATAATTCGCGGACGCTCCTGTTGTTGACGCCAACGCAACTCTTCTTTAAGACTCTCAAAACCAGCTGTAGTCATCGGAACTTTTTCCATAATCCGTCCCTTTCTATTACACGGAAGGTTTAATAAAAACACAAAAAACGGCTTCCAAAATTACTTTTGGAATCCGAAAACTACGATCTTTTTTATTATATAGTACAGTATCGCTATTTTCCATACAAAAATAAATAAAGGAAACAAAACATGCACAAATAGTGATTAAAACATCTCATTTTGGTGTTTAAAACGTTAAACTTCACTCTTCTCTTTAAAATCTCCTAAAGAAGAAAGAATTGTATTTTTTTCTGTTTTATCATAATCTAGCAAAAGAAATCATATGGGATACAAAGAGAGAAGGATAGAAAATCTCTAAAGAAATTCTTTACAGAAGAATGAAAAAAATCGTCATTTTTTTTATGTTTGGCTCTTTCTTTTTCGCCACAACAGTATCTGAAGCTGCGGATGCTTTTGTTACGAGAAATCTTAATTTTAGAACAGGTCCCAGCACTCAGTATGCACTTTGCGGCTTAATCTCTGCTGGAGAATTGGTTTTTGTTAAAAACTGTGAAGGCAATTGGTGCCATATCCGATATAACACTCAAATAGGTTGGGTGTCATCTCGTTATCTTTCATTTAAAGATGGAAATGATCTTTATCACACATACACAATGTCTTTAGTGCCCAAACGTACCGATTATTCTCCATAACAGCCATAATAATTTATGCCATCTTAAATATCATCATGGCAAAAATGCAATAGTGTCCAAGAACAACCACAATATGCCCCCTCCAAAGAACCACTTCGAAGAATTCGTCTCATAGAAAAAACTTGATCAATATCCTAATGAAAGCTCCAATAAACCAAAATAAATCTGTTCAATAACGTTTTGCTGTTATCGTAATGAAATTGTAAAAATTAGTATTTTCTTTAAAATCACCAGCACTTTTCTATTAAAGGATACAACAATGAAAAATGGTGTTACAGCAACAGTTGAGGCTCTTTCTGCTCTGATTGCCTCAGGCAATCCTCTTTTTAAGAATGGCGTATTATGGACACCTCACCGCCCTATTCGTCCTGAAAAATCTGAAGGTGGCATTCCATTTCAACTCGAAACACCCTTTGAACCTGCAGGAGATCAACCTCAAGCAATTAAAACTCTGGTTGAGGGAATTCAAAAAGATGAACGTACACAAGTGCTTTTGGGTGTTACCGGCTCAGGAAAAACCTATACAATGGCCAAAATCATTGAAGAAACACAGCGTCCAGCTTTAATCTTAGCACCAAATAAAACTCTAGCAGCGCAGCTTTACGGAGAGTTTAAAAGTTTTTTTCCCCACAATGCCGTCGAATATTTTGTTTCCTATTATGACTATTATCAGCCAGAAGCCTACGTTGCACGCTCTGATACCTATATTGAAAAAGAATCCTCAATTAATGAACAAATCGACCGTATGCGCCATGCTGCAACACGTGCTGTCCTTGAACGTGATGACGTCATTATTGTCGCGTCTGTATCGTGTATTTACGGGATTGGTTCAGTAGAAACTTATACTGCTATGACCTTCAAAATAGAAAAAGGTGATAAACTCAATCAACGAAAACTCTTGGCTGATTTAGTCTCTCAACAGTATTATCGACAAGATATCAATTTCATTCGTGGTTCCTTTCGTGTTCGAGGGGATACAATCGAAATTTTCCCTGCCCACCTCGAAGATCGTGCTTGGCGTATTTCGCTCTTTGGCGATGAAGTGGAAACAATTACGGAATTTGATCCTCTAACGGGACAAAAAACAGGCGATCTTCAATCGATTAAAATTTATGCCAACTCACACTACGTAACACCACGCCCAACACTCAATCAAGCGATGAAATCGATCAAAATGGAACTCGCTCAACGCCTTGATGAATTGAACGCAGCTGGACGTCTTTTAGAAGCACAACGTTTAGAACAACGTACAATTTTTGATTTGGAAATGTTGGAAACCACCGGCTCATGCTCTGGAATCGAAAATTATTCACGCTATTTAACAGGACGAAAACCCGGAGAACCACCACCAACCTTGTTTGAATACATTCCAAACAATGCTCTTGTTTTTATCGATGAAAGTCACGTAACCATTCCCCAAATTGGAGGCATGTACCGAGGTGATTTTCGAAGAAAAGCAACCCTAGCAGAATATGGGTTTCGCCTACCTTCCTGTATGGACAATCGCCCTTTACGCTTTGAAGAATGGGATGCCATGCGCCCACAAACTATTGCCGTCTCTGCAACACCAGGACGCTGGGAAATAGAACAATCTCATGGCACTTTTGCAGAACAAATTATTCGTCCAACAGGGCTCATTGATCCGCCAACAGAGGTTCGTCCAGCCAGCAATCAAGTCGATGATGTTGTAAATGAAATTCGTAAAACAATTCAAAAAGGCTACCGTACATTGGTGACAGTTCTCACAAAGCGTATGGCCGAGGACTTAACTGAATATCTCCACGAACAAGATATTCGTGTACGCTATATGCATTCTGACATTGATACATTAGAACGCATTGAAATTCTACGCGATCTGCGGCTTGGCACCTTTGATGTCCTCATCGGTATCAACTTGCTCCGAGAAGGCTTAGATATTCCAGAATGTGGTTTTGTTGCCATTCTAGATGCTGATAAGGAGGGCTTTTTGCGCTCTGAAACTTCCCTCATACAAACAATCGGACGTGCTGCACGTAACGTAGATGGCCACGTTATCCTCTATGCAGATACAATCACAGGCTCCATAGAACGAGCCTTACAGGAGACACAAAGACGTCGACAAAAACAAATAGCCTATAATGAAGAACACCATATCACACCCAAAAGTATCAAAAAAAATATCGGAGATATTCTCAATTCAGGCTATGAAAACGACCATATTCGCACAATTACCCCTGATGTCATCGAGAAAAAAAATATGGTTGGCAACAATTTAGCATCTCATATTAAACACCTTGAAAAATTAATGCATGAAGCAGCTGCTGATCTCAACTTTGAAGAAGCAGCACGCCTTCGCGATGAAATCAAACAATTACAAAAGATAGAACTAGAAATCGCTGAGAACCCCTTAACTCATCATAGCGAACAATCTACCCTTGAGCCCGTATTACAACCAAGTCTTTTCTCCAAACCAGACCTTGCACACATGGGACCAACCATGGATACTGGTATTTTGGAAAATCGAAAAGGAAAATCTGGTAACCCCCCCCCTAATCAAGCAACAATAAAACGAAAAAAAACGCAACCAACAAAGGAGTAAGAAATTTCAAACCGCCTAAAATAATCTTCAGCTCTTCTAAAAAAACAACTAAAGCTCAAAAGCAAACAGCATTATCCGCAAAACAGACAACCTCAAACATCAAGGGAGCTCCAATTTATCTAAAACACCATGAGAGAGAACTTTTTACAAAAAATGCCTAAACTTTATTAACTTTTTAAGTAATTTTTCTTGTTAAACCGCGTTATAAAAAATCCCTAAAAATGTAAAAAACTTCTAAACTCTAAAAAAGCAGACAAATTTAAAGAGAATGTTTTATATATATCAAAAAATTACTTACAATATATTATCTTTATACAGTTATACTCTGATATCGAACTCAAATATTATTTAGACTCACAAGAGAATATTCAAATATTACACTGTACTATAACACAAATAAAGTAAAACAAGACTTTATCGTAGAACCATAAAATCATGATAAAAAATGATAACTTTTATTCATACTCCTATTATTCAATTTATATTGTATCAAGTGATGCAAAAAGTATCCCTAAATAAAGAGTTTATATTCCATAGTAAAAAATCGGGTACTCTTACTACAAACTTATTAATTAACCTCAAGCATAGTACATTAATTGAAATCAAAATTCTGTCATGATTTTATTTTACTGTATCTGAGATGGGTTTAACTAAATGAATTTTCATTTGTTTTGCCACAATAAAGTCCAAAATTATTCAGGCTCTATTCAGTTTGAAACATGTAGGATGTGAAAAATACGAATTTACACAAGGAGCATCATTATGAAAAAGATGATCAGGTTAGCGGTATTATCAGCAATGTCAACTGCAACCGTTTTCATGCCGCTAAATACAACGCTTGCGGATATGGCATGGTATCAAATGAGTGAAATGAAGAGGGAGTCTGGTTTACCGTCTCGCAATTTTAGCTCCCATTCTTTTCATAGTAAACATCACTCTTTTGATGATCCCCACAAGCGTCATTATTTCAGCCAGACATGGAGAGAACAACAACATCATCATGTTGAAAGCAAAACATATCATTATGTCGAACGTAAAAAGACAAAACACAGTAATATTCAAGGAGATGCTTTAGCATTGGGCATTCTTGCTCTTGCAGCAGGTGCAGTTCTTAGTAAAGTTTTTAAAAAACCAGAACAGCCACAAATTGTCTATCAAGACGTACCACAAAATCAGGTGATTTATCAAGTGCAGCAAACGGTGGAATATGAGCCAGTACAACAATCATCAGAATCTGATTGGCTTCAATATTGCAAGAAAAAATACCGTTCCTTCAACCCTAAAACAGGTACTTTTCGAGGCCGTGATGGCTTAAATCATGTCTGCTATGCTCCAGTAAATTGAATTAACATTGAGAAAAGCCCGCTCTAAAGCGGGTTTTTGATGCCCTCCCCCTTAAATCTCTTGAAGAAAAGGATTATTTTTGGCGCTCATAGCCTATGCTACTTTTGGGACCATGCCCACAGATAAAACAAACATCATCGCCTAAGGGAAAAACTTTTTCTCGAAGGGATTGCATCAATTTTTCATGGAAGCAGAATGGGATGCCATGCGCCCCCAAAAACTATTGCCGTCTCTGCAACACCAGGACGCTGAGAAATAGAACAATCTCATGGCACTTTTGCAGAACAAATTATTTGTCCAACAGGGCTCATTGATCCACCAACAGAGGTTCGTCCAGCCAGCAATCAAGTCGATGATGTTGTGAATGAAATTCGTAAAACAATTCAAAAAGGCTACCGCACATTGGTGACAGTTCTCACAAAGCGTATGGCCGATTAAGCAATTTTTCTTGTTAAACCGCGTTATAAAAAAATCCCTAAAAAAGTAAAAAACTTCTAAACTCTAAAAAAGCAGACAAATTTAAAGAAAATATCTTATATATATAAATTCCTAAAATATATTATATTTATACATTTATACTCTGATATCGAACTAAAATATTATTTATCCTCACAAGATAATATTAAAATAGGACGCTGTTCTATAATACAAATAAATTAAAATAAGACTTTATCATAGCACCATAAGCATATGATAAAAAATGATAACTTTTATTTATACACCTATTATTAAATTTATATTGTATCAAATGATACAAAAATTATCCCTAAATAAAGAGTTTATATTCCATAGTAAAAAATCGGGTGGGGTCAATAAAAACTTATTAATTAGCCTCAAGTAGAGTACATTAATTGAAATCAAAATTCTTTCATGATTTTATTTTACTGTACCTGCAATGGGTTTAACTAAATGAATTTTCTTTTGTTTTGTCACAATAAAGTCCAAAATTGTTCAGGCTCTATTCAGTTTGAAATGTGTAGGATGTGAAAAATACGAATTTACACAAGGAGCATCATTATGAAAAAGGTGATCAAGCTAGCGGTATTATCAGCAATGTCAACTGCAACCGTTTTCATGCCGCTAAATACAACGCTTGCGGATATGGCATGGGATGTTACTCACTCTATCACGAGAGAAATAGATGATATGATGAGGAAGATGCGTAAAGAAAGAGATGATGCGACAAGGGAAATGGATAAGGAAATTGATATGTGGCGTTCCAGTTTTTCTAGCTCCCGTTGTTCTGATAGCAAAAATGTCTGTCATTCTGATGATTTCCAAAAGTTTGTTGATGATTTCCGCAAGCGTTCTGAAGAAAACTCTAGAAGATTTGAAGCCAAACTTAATAGGACGGAACAACAACAACAACAACAACAACAACATCATCATCATCATCATCATCATTATTATCATCATGTTGAAAACAAAACATATCATCACATTGAGCGCAAAAAGACAAAACACAGTAATATTCATATAGACAACTCAGGAGATGCTTTAGCAGTGGGTATTCTTGGTACAATTTTAAAAAAACCAGAACAGCCACAAGTGGTTTATCAAATAGTACCACAAAATCAGGTAATTTATCAAAAAGTTCCGCAAAATCAAAGAGTTTATCAGGTGCAGCAAACGGCGGAATATGAGCCACTCCAGCAATCATTAGAATCTAATTGGCTTAACTATTGCAAGAAAAAATACCGTTCCTTCAACCCTAAAACAGGGACTTTTCGAGACCGTAATGGTTTGGAACACATTTGTTATGCCCCAATAAATTAACTTCTGTTCTACTAAAAAAGTCTTAAATGGCACAAAAAAATGCTTCAAAGCGTTTTTTTGTTTGCTCATATATTAAAATCTTGAAGAAAAGGATTATTTTGGCGCTCATAGCCTATGCTACTTTTAGGACCATGCCCACAGATAAAACAAACATCATCGCCTAAGGGTAAAACTTTTTCTCGAAGAGAGTGCATCAATTTTTCATGAGAACAGAAGGGGAAATCAGTGCGTCCAATAGAACCACGAAAGAGCACATCACCCAAGAGAGCTAAGCGTTCTTTTTCATTGAAATAAATAACATGACCAGGAGAATGTCCTGGGGTGTGAAAAACCTTAAACACATGTCCAGCAAAATGAACGCACTCACCATCTTCTAACCATTGGTCAGGAATACAGATGCATGCATCAGTGATGCCGTAATTTTTTGCGCTTTCGCTCACGGCATCCATCACAGGCTTATCATCGCAATGTGAACCGATAATTTTTACATTAAGCGCCTCTTTCGCTTGCATTGCTGCTCCCACATGATCAAAATGACCATGTGTTATCCAAATAGCCTCAACGATAACGCCATTCTTTTCGATTACGTCTTGAATCCGCGGCCAATCACCACCGGGATCAACGAGAACCCCCGTTTTACATTCACTATCAAAAAGCAAAGTGCAATTTTGTTGGAATGTCGTAACTGGAATAATATGTATATTAAGACTACCCATAATATCCTTTTCAAAAATAACTTTTTTAAATTTATAAATAAAACTTTCTCTCCTTTAAGGTAAAGGTGCTGCTCGACAGCTTTATACAACTTATGTAAACTTGCATTTTGTGTAAACTAAATTTTTATCAAGGTTTTTAAGAATGTCCGATCATGTTCAAGTTTTGTGTGATGACGCACCTCACCTTCTTGTGATTGATGACGACACTCGTATCCGCAATCTTTTATTTCAGTTTCTCATTAAAAATGGATTTCGTGTTTCAGTTTCAGCCAATGCTAATGAAGCAAGACGACTGTTGGCAAGTTTAGATTTTGATCTTCTTATTGTTGATGTCATGATGCCTGGTGAAAACGGTATTGATCTTACTCATTCACTCCGGCAAACAAAGGATGTTCCTATCTTCATGCTAACAGCTTTATCAGAAATAGACAATCGTATCCATGGCTTAGAAGCGGGTGCAGATGATTATCTTGCTAAGCCTTTTGACCCTCGTGAACTTCTTCTTCGTATCAATGCCATTTTACGGCGTGGTTTTCCCCCTCACCAACCCAAAATTGAGCAGATCGTTTTTGGACCTTATATATTTTCAATTTCACGGCGCGAACTCAAAAAAGGAGGAGAAATTATTAAATTAACAGATAAAGAACAAGAAATGATGGTCATTTTTGCCGAAAATGCAGGCGATACAATTCCGCGCCATAAATTCGCGACCGATGACAGCAATATAAGTGAACGTACCATTGATGTACAGATCAACCGCCTTCGTCGTAAAATCGAAAAAAACCCAGCACTGCCTATATGGCTCCAAACCGTGCGAGGAATAGGGTATAAACTCTCTATTGAATAGGCACAAGAATGATCAAACCTTTAAGATTTTTTCTTCGATGGTTAACGAAAAAAATGCCTAAACGGCTTTATGCCCGCTCTTTGATCATTATTATCGCTCCCATGGTACTTCTGCAAACAGTCATTGCTTATGTCTTTATGGAACGCCATTGGCAAATGGTAACCGAGCGTCTTTCAATGGCTGTCGTGCATGACATTTCAGCCATTATTGATATTCTTGAAACATATCCACAACAAGATAACTATGAAGATATCAAGCGTATTGCACAACAACGCATGGGATTAAACATTTCTATCCTACCCCCTTCCCCTCTTCCCCCTCCAGGACCTAAACCATTTTTCGCAATTCTTGATTATTTTCTGAGTGAAGAAATCACCCGCCAAATTAACCGCTCCTTCTGGATTGATACAGTAGGCGATTCTAATCTTGTTGAAATCCGTATCCACCTTGGTCACAACATCTTACGCGTCTTTGCTCCACGCAGCCAAGCCTACGCTTCCAATACTGCTATTTTTTTAAGCTGGATGGTAGGAACAGCGCTTGTTTTATTGCTGATAGCAATTTACTTTTTGCGCAACCAAATCAAACCCATTCAACAATTGGCTGAAGCAGCAGAAAGCTTTGGACGCGGTCGTCCTTTACCAAAAGGATTTCAACCACAAGGAGCTGATGAAGTCCGTCGTGCTGGCATTGCTTTTTTACGTATGCGAGAACGTATTGAACGCCAAATCGAACAACGCACCATGATGCTCTCAGGAGTAAGTCATGATTTAAGAACCATTCTTACACGCTTTAAACTTCAGCTAGCATTAGTAAATACTGACTTTGATATTAAACCGCTTGAGCAAGATGTAAGTGACATGCAAAATATGTTAGAAGATTATCTTGCTTTTGCTCGTGGTGAAGGAAGTGAAAGTGTCAAGACTTTTGATTTAAATGCTCTTATGCAAAAATTCTCCGCCGATGCTCATCTTCACAAACGTCAATTTTCTTACACCATTGAAGGTCCTACAGAAATAAAAGTACGTCCCCGTGCTTTCATACGCTTGGTCAGCAATCTTGTATCAAATGCATTTTGTTATGGCACAACCGTTACACTAACAGCTAACTCTCAACAAGAATCTTTTATATTAATAATCGATGATAATGGACCTGGAATTCATGAAAATATGCGCACAGAAGTTTTTAAGCCATTCTTTCGACTTGATAAAGCGCGAAATCAAGATGCAAGTGGAACAGGACTTGGTCTTTCTATTGCTCAAGACATAGCACGCAGCCATGGTGGCAATATACAACTAGATGAGAGCCCACTCGGAGGATTACGCGCTATTCTTGATATCCCCCTATGAGCAATATTTCAGCAAACCATCTGTAAAAATAACAGACTGTGTATTTTAGGCATTCCCTACAGTTTCAAACAAAGTGTACTGCAGTGCCTTGTAAGCACTTTCTCCCGACAAAGCAACCATCTGAAATGCAACATAATGGCTTTCACAGACTTTAAGTGCATGTATCAACAATGTTTCAACCTGTATATGAGATGGATGCATCCCACCAGCCAAAAGAAGACCTTGCCGATAAATAACTGAATTATTCCTTTGCCAGTAATCAAAATGTCCCAACAACAACTTTTCATTAATTGCTAGCAATAAGCGCTGTATTTCAGCTGTTCGAGCATTTTTAATAAAAAGATCAAACGAACAAGCCAAGTGAAGTGCTTCATGCTCTTCCATCCATGAAAAAGCAAGACGATAATTTGCGCGCTTTCCTTCCACACAAACGCTAATTTCATCTTGCGCATCCCGCTCAAACGACCAATCATATTCACAGGCAATCTGTTCGATAAAGTCAACAGGGTGCTCTTTTCTCTCTGTGGCGCAAAATGCAAGCCTCATCACAATCCTCAATCATCTTAAAAACATTGTCAACAGAATATAAACCGCCTAAACTGTAACAATATTTTGCTACAATCAGAACCTTTACAACAAACAAATACACATAAAAACATCGACAGTACACAAACACCCAGAACACAATCGCGCTGTTTAGGGCAACCTGATAGTCATAAAACGAATCATCAAGTCTTTTCAGTGTATTGATACAATTTCATAGCGCCAGCCCCCCTGATTCAAAAAAATGTATTTTACCCAAAAAAAAATCAAAAATAGACAAATGCTCCGCTCTAACAGACTCAAGATTAAGCATTTTTTAGTTTCACGCATCATATTGAAAAATTGGGGATATTTTTTTGAAGATTCCTTTTTTAAGAAACTATCTTACTTTTTTTTGTGTCTGCGTTTTTTAAATCATCTTTTTTTAAATCATCAAGACGCCTTTTCAAATCACCATTATCAGCATGGATTTTCAGCATCATCTCCTTAAAAGTCTCAAACTCTTCGCGAGAAACAAGACCAAGTTTGTTTGCTATCTTTTCAGCCTGCACACGAAAAGCTGTTCCAGCTTCACGTCGTATGCCTTGCGCGACGTCAGCAGCATCTGTTGCTAATTTTGCTAATTCATCAAGAATACGATTTGATCCATTACGCATAACATTTTTCCTTAAATTTTAATTATTGACGCACGCATTATAGCGTATTCTCATAACATTTAGATACTGTAATTTGTTCCTTTTACCCTATATTTTACATACTGTGCAGATTTTTCATGACGATTTTTTTAAGATTTTTTAATATTTCTTTTATCACCATATTTTTTTACCGCGATAAACCAGTGGAAATCTATTCCCCTTTCTGACTAGCCTCCCTACTGACTTGACCATTGCGCATTCATCTGTCATTTCTGACCATCAGAGTCACTTTATATTCATCTCGTATAATGTAAGATGCTTAATTCATGAACAATCTTTCTTGTCCAGCCATTGCTTTTCCGTCTTTTCTTGATCCTGTCATTATCCAGCTAGGTCCCATAGCACTTCATTGGTATGGACTTGGTTACGTGGTGGGGATTCTTTTTGCTTGGTGGTATGCGCAAAAATTATTAAAAAAAACATCTCTATGGTATAGAGACCACCCTCCTATGGATAAAGAAAAGATCGGAGATTTTGTTGTCTGGTCTGCCATAAGTGTTGTTGTCGGAGGGCGTTTAGGACAAGTTCTTGTATGGGATCCCATTTACTATTTTAACCATCCAAGTGCTATCATTGCCGTATGGGATGGGGGAATGTCCTTTCATGGCGGACTTATTGGTATTATCATTGCTATGGTCTGGTTTGCCCGCAAAAATCATATTAACATACGAGCCATGTTTGATATCATTGCTGCAGGTGCTCCTATTGGTATCGGCATTGTACGAATTTGCAACTTCATTAACCAAGAGTTATGGGGCAATATTACTACACGTCCTTGGGCTGTTTGTTTTCCTCTCGATCCTCACTATCTACCGCGCCATCCAAGCCAACTTTACGAAGCTTTCATGGAAGGATTTCTTCTCTTCATCATCTTATGCCTTATCATTTTTGCCTTCAAGGCATTAAAGCGCCCTGGAGCTGTTGCAGGAACATTTATTATAGGCTACGCAGTAGCACGCAGCATTTCTGAAGTTTACCGTGCGCCTCAAGAAGATCCAGAATGGTTTTCGACTCTTTTCCATTCTACTGGTTTTACCTATGGCATGGCTTTATCTCTTCCCATGCTTCTTTTAGGGTTTTATCTTCTTCTCCACGCCTTTAAATATAAATCGACAGAAAATGACCAATCTAAAAGAAAAAATTAAAGAAATTATTGCCCTTAATGGACCAATCACTGTTAGCCAATATATGACGTTGGCACTTACCGATCCTCAATTTGGTTATTATCAAACACAAACACCTTTTGGACGTACCGGTGATTTCATTACAGCACCTGAAATAAGCCAATTATTTGGAGAGATGATTGGGATTTGGACCCTCGCAAGCTGGAACGCTCATGGTTGTCCTCACCCTTTTATCCTCGCTGAAATAGGTCCAGGACGTGGAACTCTCATGGATGATGTTTTGCGTACCATTCAAAAATTATCCACAACAGCATTTGAATCTGCTGAAGTTTTTCTCCTTGAAATAAGTGAAAAACTCGCAGAGGAACAAAAAAAGCGCCTTTCCTCCTATCAAAAAAAAATCCATAGCATTGAAAGTTTTGATCAAATCCCCTCAAAACCTCTCTTCCTCATAGCTAATGAATTTCTCGATACACTCCCTATCAACCAATATATTAAAGTCAATGGAGAATGGAAAGAGCGCTGCATTACAGTCAATCAAGATGGAGATCTCATCTTTATTGCTGCCCCGCATAAACTTCCCTCTTCTTATCTACAAACCTATTGTTCTAAAGTGCCTGACGGAACAATTTTTGAATATTCCCCCTTACGGCATCAATTCATGCAACAAATCAGCCACCATTTAGTACAAGTGACAGGTTCTGCTTTACTTATCGACTATGGTGCTGCTGATCTTGCATTTGGCGATACACTGCAAGCACTGTCAAAACATAGATTTCGTGATATTTTTGATGCCCCTGGTGAACATGATTTAACATCCCATGTTGATTTTTCTTTTTTAAAAAACACAGCCCTTGAACAAGGTTGTTTTGCTGAAATCTTCGAGCAAGGAGATTTTCTTTTAAAAATGGGGCTACTGGAGCGCGCAAAACAGCTTGGAGTTGGCAAAAGTGCTCCTTTGCAAGACAAAATCCGCCAGGACATCGAACGGCTTGCTGGTCAAGATCAAATGGGAAAATTATTTAAAGTTTTACATGTTTGTGATAAAAACATCTCCATACCTCCCCAATTTTGATAACCGGCGCTTTTGTCAATAAGCACATCAGTATCTGAAATATTCATTGACTAAAATAAACATCTCCACCCTCGCTTCCAATAATCTCCATAAGGAACTTTTATGAAATCTATCCCTCATCCCATTCTTGCAAAAAATCTTTCTACTTTACAAACCCATGGGATAGAACATGGTTTTTTTACTCGTCAAGGTGGTGTTTCAAAAAGCCTTTACCAAAGCCTTAATGTTGGCCAAAGCTCAAATGATCACCCTGAACATATTATACAAAACCGCACTTTGGTCGCTCATTATTTTGATGTTGAGATACAAAATTTAGTCACTGTCAATCAAATACACTCTTGTGAAGTCGTTGTCGTTGATAAAGCTTTTATCGGCTCCCCTCCTAAAGCCGATGCTCTCGTTACCACCACACAAGAACTCGTAATCGGCATTCTTACAGCAGATTGCGGACCCATTCTGTTTGCTGATCCACAAGCAGGTGTCATCGCTGCAACTCATGCTGGCTGGCGCGGAAGCTTAAATGGAATTATCGAGAAAACAATTGCTGTTATGGAAAAACAAGGAGCCAAAAGACAATCAATAACAGCAGTCCTTGGACCTTGTATTGGTCCTTGCCACTATGAAGTAACAAGCGAATTTTACGACCAATTTATTGATTGCCACAGTAAATACCAAAAATATTTTATAAAAAAAGACAAAATAAATCACTTTTACTTTAATCTGTGGGCATTCATTATGCATCAACTCATAGAAGCAGGCGTTAATGCTTCTTGTGTAGAGCTTTGCACCTACAAAGATGAACAGCGTTTTTTCTCCTATCGCCGTGCAATACACCGTAGTGAACCTGATTACGGACGGCAAATTTCTACTATTATGCTAAAAAATAAAAGATGATCCCCTTTTATTTTTTAAAACAATACCAAAACTGCAAAACTAAACTTTTTACCCAAATGTAAAAATAAATCCTATTCTACTTTGCTTTGCTTTTTTACAAAATCATTTACCAGCCCATAAAATATGATAGCATTTGCTCTGAATCATTTTCAATGTTTAGTTATAATGATTGAAAGCAAGATTATACTTCTTTGTTATTTACTCCCCTTCATTCATCTTAAATATGAAACATTCCCCATATTGAAAGCATTTTTTTATAAAGTAATAACCAAAAAGCTTAATCAATACGTATTTCTTTGTCGCATGGAGAAAAAACTTTGCTCTAAAAGCAACAAACTTTTGGAAAAAGAGAAAACATACCGCATAGCTCTTTAACAATAATCGATAAAATTGTAAGGCTTTTGTAATCGTTCTCTTGCAATTTAATAAAAAGAAATTAAAAACCGTGTCGCATTCCCACCATGATGATTTAGAGGTTCTACTATGAAACTTTTCTGCGGAAATTCTAATCCACGCCTAGCTGAAGATGTTGCAAATTATTTGAACATCCCCTTAGGCAAAGCAACTGTAAAGCGCTTTGCTGATCAAGAAATTTTTGTAGAACTGCATGAAAATGTACGTGGACAGGACGTGTTTGTTTTGCAATCTACATCCTATCCTGCCAATGATCATTTGATGGAATTGCTCATCATGATTGATGCGCTTCGCCGTTCTTCGGCACGTCGCATCACAGCTGTTATTCCTTATTTTGGCTATGCACGCCAAGACCGTAAACCTGGTCCGCGTACTCCCATTTCCGCAAAACTTGTTGCCAACCTGATTACTGAAGCAGGGGCCCATCGTGTTTTAACATTAGACCTTCATGCAGGACAAATTCAAGGTTTTTTTGATATCCCTACGGATAATCTTTATGCTGTTCCTGTCATTTCTCGCGATGTCAAAGTGCATTATTCTCTTGAAAATGTTATTGTTGTTTCACCTGATGTGGGTGGTGTTGTACGCGCACGCTCGCTCGCCAAGCGTTTGAACAGTTTGCTTGCTATTGTGGATAAACGTCGTGAACGTCCCGGTGAATCAGAGGTTATGAATATCATTGGAGATGTATCGGGAAAAGATTGCCTTTTGCTTGATGATATTGTTGATTCAGGTGGAACTTTATGCAATGCAGCAAGTGCTCTGCTTAAACATGGTGCCAATAGTGTCACGGCTTATATCACGCACGGTGTTCTTTCTGGTAATGCAATCGAACGAATTACCAATTCAGAGATGAAAGAATTGGTTATTACAGATTCAATTATGCCAACACAAGCTATTGAGAACGCCCATAATATTCGTGTTTTGCCCATTGCCGACCTTATTGGGGAAGCAATAGCAAGGACAGCAGCAGAACAATCGGTTTCCAGCTTATTTGGTTAAAGTGGTTCCTTGGGGTCTCCGGGTGCTGTTTCAACACCAAGATCAGGAAATGCAACAATACGTTGACCACTAAAATGCGTGTGAATAACAATAAGTCCACGCTCTTCAAAGTAGGTTAAAAGTCGGCGTGCACGGCTTAAAGAATGAGTTCCATAAAGACGTGCTAAAAATGCATCCGATGGACATGGCTTTCCCCCTAATGCGGCCTGTGCTACATTCAAGAACACTCCTTGGACATCTTCTTCTAAACTTTCTGATATCTGCAAAATATGTTTCCAATGTTCACTGACAGCCGTTTGTTCATCAACAAAAGCCTGAGCAATAGCCAATTTACGCCGAAACTGTGAAAGATTAAAAGGAACCTTTGACATACCATGGATACGACAACGAACTGAAAAATCTTGATAAAGCACCGCTGTTGAACGATAAAAAGCCTCAGAATCTTCAAGAATTTCCCGAATAATATGTTCTGCTTGGCCGTCACGCTCAACATCAGAAAGTTCAGGAAATAAACTCGGGGTTTCTTCCAACAACTCTTGTTTTTTATGCACTACCTCCTCTAACATCTCGTGCATTGATTTTTCCCTCATCGGCTCTCGTGTTTGTTTAAATGGCTTTAAAATTTCCTCTGGTGAAGCAGTGAAAACGAGCTCTTGCACATCATCCCGCTCTGTTGGAAGTGGCATTAATTTAGGGCTAGAAGAGCGTGCCAAAGTTTCAACAGAACCGATAATGATTGGTAAGGGACGTCGTGATAAAGCGGGACCTAAAGCTATAAAATTCCCCCGCTCAAGATCTCTAAACATTTCCGCTTGGCGGCGCTCCATTCCCAAAAGATCAGCAGCGCGCACCATATCAATATCTAAAAAAGTCCGCCCTATTAAAAAGTTTGAAGCTTCAGCAGCAACATTTTTGGCCAACTTAGCCAAACGTTGTGTCGCAATAACACCAGCAAGACCACGTTTACGCCCTCGACACATAAGATTGGTCATAGCACTAAGAGAAATCTTACGTGCTTCATCAGAAACTTCTCCTGCCGCAGTTGGAGCAAACAATTGTGCTTCATCGACAACGACAAGCATAGGATACCAATAATCACGTTCCACATCAAACAGTGCCCCAAGAAAAGCCCCTACAGCACGCATCTGTTGTTCAGTATCCAAACCTTCAAGATTAAATACCACTGAAACCCGATGTTGGCGAATGCGATGAGCAATACGAGTCAATTCTAATTCACTACGTTGAGCCTCTACAATAACATGACCGAATTTATCTGCCAAAGTTACAAAATCGCCTTCTGGATCAATTACACAATGCTGCACCCACTTAGCACTTTGCTCCAAAAGACGGCGTAAAAGATGTGATTTCCCTGAACCGGAATTACCTTGTACAAGAAGACGTGTCGCCAATAATTCTTCCAGATCAAGAAGTGCTGGCATCGATTTATGCAAAGCACGACTCTCTGACATCTCACCCAAGGCAATCTCAACCTTCATAACATCTCCAGTGTTTGATTTTGAACATATCAGTGCCAGCGCATATTGGTTGATTCTCCATCCACACCGTAATTTGTAACATTTCCTCCTTTTTAACGGTAGAAATCATCGATTTTTCCCACAACTCTTGCATCTATGAATAGTTTGAATTATAGAACAAGCTTCTGCGTAGACACCCTTGGAGGCAACGCAGAATGGAGCGATCGCTGTTGGTTAGCGCATATCTTCATATCCATGCAAAAACTATTATTGTTTTTGAAGGATCTCCAATCATGTAAAAAGGACTTAAATTATGAGCAAAAGCTACACTCTTAAGGCCGAAAAACGCGAGCGGGTTGGTAAGGGGTCCTCCCGTGAACTTCGCCGCAACGGTCTTATTCCTGCTGTCATTTATGGTGAAAAACAACCCCCTTTGGCAATAACAGTTCCCTATAAAGAAATTTTCTACAAAATTCATGCCGGTGGTTTTCGTACCACCATTGCAACGATTATTCTTGACAAGCAAAAAATTATGGTTTTGCCAAAAGATTATCAATTAGATCCCGTGCGTGACTTTCCCCTCCATGTAGATTTCTTACGCATTTCAGCAAAATCCGTTGTAGAAGTGAATATTCCTGTCCACTTCCTCAATGAAGATACAGCACCTGGACTTAAAAAGGGTGGTGTCCTCAATATTGTTCGGCACGAAATTGAATGTACTGCTCCAGCAAGTGCTATTCCTGAAGCTATTGAAATTGATCTCGCCAGCTACTCTATTGGTGATTCTATTCACATTTCAGCAGTGCAACTGCCAAAAGATGTGACTCCCATCATCCAAGATCGAGATTTTACCATTGCAACCATTTCAGCTCCTGCTGGCATGGATGTCAGTGATGAAACTTCTGAACAAGAAGACGATGAAGAAGACACGCAAACTTCATAAAATTCAAAAGGCGGGAATTCTTTCCGCCTTAATTTATGAGACATTATCTTACTCATACTTTGACTGAAGATGCACATGTGGCTTATTGCTGGTCTTGGCAATCCTGGTTTACAATATCAAAATAACCGCCATAATATCGGTTTTATGGCTGTTGATGCCATTTATCAGTCCTTCTCTTTTTCTCCATGGTCGAAGAAGTTTCAAGCAGAAATCTCCAATGGTTTCATAAATAATGAGAAAATTTTTCTTATAAAACCGCAAACTTTTATGAATCTTTCTGGTCAAGCTATCGGTGAAGCTTTGCGATTTTATAAATTAGATTTGAAGAATTTGATCATCATTTATGATGAGTTAGACCTGTCACCGGGAAAAGTTCGTATAAAAATTGGTGGAGGAAATAATGGGCATAATGGTATTAAGTCTATTGATGCCCATTGTGGTACTGACTATTGTCGTATACGCATAGGAATTGGTCATCCTGGAAGCAAAGAACTTGTTCATCAGCATGTTCTGGGAAATTTTACCAAATCTGATCAAGAATGGTTATCCCCTCTCTTAGAGACAATTGCAAAAAATATCGCTCTCCTTATAAAAGATGATAAATCCCTCTTTATGAATGAAATTTCACAAACGATAAAAAACAATCAAAGCCATTGACTTGCGTATCACAGTCGCGTGAAGCATATGGATAAGAACTCTTGAAAAAAGAAAAAAATGCCTCTTATACACTTTCTAAAAGGCAAAATCTGTTGGCAACCTGAGAAGCTAGAAAAAAAATAAGAATACAATCTTGTATACACTTTTGAAAAAGAAAGGTTTATATTCTCTTTTGAGAGAAAGAGAAGATTGAACAGCAAACCAAAATACTCAAACGGTTCTCTCCAATCTTCTCCCCCAAATTAAAAAAATTCATTTGGCTGAATGGTCGACTGTAGCGGATCATAGCCATTTGATTGTTGACTATAAACTGTAGGAATACTCCTATTGTTTTGTAAGACCACAACACGCGAACCAACGGGAACACGATCATAAAGATCAATAATATCTTGATTAAGCAAACGAATACACCCACTTGAAATAGCACGCCCAATTGACCACGATTCGTGTGAGCCATGAATACGGAAAAGTGTATCTTTCCCATTTTTGAACAAATAAAGTGCCCGCGCACCTAATGGATTATCGGGTCCTGGTGGCATTCCTTTCCCAAGATGACCATAACGTTCTGGTTCTCGAGCCATCATAGCTGCAGTAGGAGCCCAATTTGGCCACCGACGCTTGCGCTGTACAACCCCTTCACCATCAAATGCTAAACCTTCCTTACCGACCCCAATCCCATAACGCAAAGCCTTTCCATTTTCACCAATAAGGTAAAGAAAACACTCTTGCGTATCGATAACCAATGTTCCAGGTGGATAAGATGTATAATAAATCACTTCTTGTCGCCAAAACTTTGGATCAATTGTCGCAAGATCAACAGCAGGTAACAAATAGGTCTCATTCGTTACAGGACCGTACAAAGCCTGTATTTCTGGTGGAATGTATCGAACTTGTTGAAAAGGAACCGATGACATATCTGACTGATGTGTAGCACATCCAGCTAAAGCCAAAAGTGCTGCAATTAAAAAGGCACAACGAGATAACACTCTTCTATTTTCTCCGATTAATTATTTATGCAGATTTGCATATCATGAAAAACTTAGCACATTATTAACATTAATTCGAAGTTTTCTTACCCTTGAGACTAAGGAGAGCATTAAGATAAGAAGAACTAAGGTAAAAAAGCAGATTATCTGTTACTTTAGACTTTTTTCTCACTTATCGCAACACAAAGACTATAACTCTTCTGAAAATATGCTATAAAAAAGAAGCTATCTTGACTATAAAATCAAAAGAAAAGAAAGACTCTCATGGGCTTTAAATGCGGTATTGTCGGATTACCTAATGTTGGGAAATCAACTCTTTTTAATGCATTAACAAAAACAGCCACTGCACAGGCTGCCAATTATCCTTTTTGTACCATTGAACCCAATACCGGTGAAGTTGCTGTTCCAGATTTACGAATGGAAAAAATTGCATCAATCGCTGGTTCAAAAGAAATAATTCCTACACGCATTAACTTCGTCGATATTGCGGGGCTTGTACGAGGAGCTTCAAAAGGCGAAGGTTTAGGAAACAAATTTTTAGCCAATATTCGCGAAGTCGATGCCATTGTCCACGTTTTACGATGTTTTCAAAATGAAGATATTACCCATGTAGAAGGGCGTATTGATCCTGTTTCTGATGCCACAACCGTTGAAACCGAACTCATGCTTGCCGATCTTGAGAGCCTTGAGCGAAGAATCGTACAAATCCGTAAACGTGCAACAGGAAAAGATAAAGAAGCTCTCACAATTTTACCCCTTATGGAAAAAGCATTAAACATACTGCAACAGGGAAACCCTGTCCGGTTATTACTCAAAGATATCTCTTCCGATGAACACCCCATTCTTAAGAGTTTGAATCTTTTAACCTCCAAGCCTGTACTTTATGTTTGTAACGTAAGCGAAAATGACGCCGCTCATGGAAATAGCTTTACCCAAACAGTTGAAAAAATGGCAACAGAGCAAAATGCGCAAAGCATTATCATTTCTGCTTCTATCGAAGCGGAAATCACACAACTGAGTGATGCTGAAGCATCAGAATATCTCAATGCTCTAGGACTCTTCGAACCAAGTTTAAATCGCCTTATTCGTGCTGGCTACTCTTTGCTTGATCTCATTACTTACTTCACCTGTGGGCCTAAGGAAACACGAGCATGGACAATTACGCGTGGTACAAAAGCTCCCCAAGCAGCTGGCGTTATTCACTCAGATTTTGAGCGCGGTTTCATTCGTGCCCAAACCATCAGTTACAATGACTATATTGCTCTGGGTGGAGAAAGTGGTGCAAAAGAAGCAGGAAAAGCCCGCGATGAAGGAAAAGAATACATTGTACAAGATGGCGATGTCATGTTATTTAAACATAATACTTAAATCTTCACTCTGTCTTAATAGTTTATCTTGAAAACTTTGTAATAGGTCCTTGGAATCTTGTAGCAAAAGCTGCCAAGAATTTTTTGAACAAAAAAATGTTGCTAGCATATTATTATGATAGCAACAGTTTTATCCATTAAAGAATGGACATATAAAATTAGCGCGCCCAACGCCCTTCGTATTTAAATGTTGGAGCGTCCTTTAAAGAATCCTTTGTCGCATTTGTAATGAGTTTCCATTTACCATAATCATTTGTCATCTGGATTGTTTCTGGAGAAACGACTACATAACTCTCGCCTATGCCAAGAAAACCACCAACAGCAACAACAAACCCTGCAATATTATTTTCACGCAAAATAATATCTTTTACTTCACCAATATTTTCATCTTCTATATTATAGACATTGGCGCCTATAAGGCTGGAAGCAACAAAATCCGTTGCTAAAGGTGTCACATAACGCACAGACTTATCTACCCCCACCTGTACAATACCCGTAGAAGAGATCATTTCAGGTTTTGAAGGCACTTCAAAAGACTGGGCGTAAGTACTAGAAACCATCAAAATTGACATAAGAGTAGTACATGCAATTTTTTTCATTTTAACATCTCCGTTTTTACTTTGCTTTTACTTTATAAAATCTCAATGCATCATAAACAGATTTGTTCCTTATGCTCTTTATACTCTATACTCTTTCAAGCCTTGTCGCTTTATCATTTTCTCTTTATTTCGTCTTTTGTTTCTTTCTCTAACTCTTCTTCTAAACCACACCAAATACGATTTTTTAAAATATAAACAAGCCCTGCAAAAATGATTAAAAATAAAATAACACGAAAACCGGTTTTTTTACGAATTTCCATATGAGGATCAGCAGCCCACATCAAAAAAGCAGAAACATCGCGCGCGTAATTTTCAATGATTTCTGGGGTTCCATCTTCATAAGCAACCATACCATCACTCAAAGGAGGAGCCATAGTTAAAGAATTACCGCCAATAAAATAAGGATTATACCAATAACCATCCGCAACTTTTATCTCCTTCGGTGCCTTCTGATATCCTGTTAAAAGAGCTGTAATATAATCTGGACCAGCTGTATCATAATGATCCAATACATCAGTAATTAAAGCAGGAAACGGCAAAGATACACCACGTGCACGTGCCATCAATGACAAATCTGGAGGATAAGCACCATTCAAAATAAATCTTGCTTCTTCTTCATGTGCAAAGGGAGAAGGAAAATAATCCGTTGCAATCCCAACACGTTTAAAAAATTTTCCTTCTCGATTAGGACCATCGCGCACTTCATATTGCCCCGCCAAAGCTTTAATCTGTTCTTGATCATACCCAAGAGCTTTTAAATTGCGAAAAGCCACATATTTTAGCCCATGGCAGCTGGAACAAACTTGTTTATAAACCTTTAACCCACGCCTCAATTGCGCCTTATCATAAAGCCCAAATGGACCTGAAAAACTCCATTCTTGTTTTTTAGGAATCCTTAAAGGAAAAGAAATAAATTCCTCCTCCTGATCAGAGGCATCTCTCGCTAAACTCTGAGCAGAAAAGCTCATAGCAACGATAACAATCAGTCCGACAAAAACATTTACCATAGTCTCTTTTTTTTCTGTTTTAAATCTTGCATAATTGAAGAAGGAAGAGAACAATTTTTTTCAAAGGCTGGCAAAGTAGGCAAAATAACCAAAAAGAATATAAAATAATAAACCGTAGCCAATTGCGTCCATAAAAGGATTTTGTCATTTATTTCTCTTGACCCTAACCAACCAAGGAAAACGACATCAATAACCAACGCCCAAAAGAAAATTTTATAAACAGGTCGATATCTTGCTGAACATATTTTAGAGCGGTCTAACCATGGCACAAAAATTAAAATGCAAATCGAACTGACGAATAAAACAAAGCCCACAAAAGTGGAAGGGAAAATACCAATATCAAAAGTTATAGCACGAAGTATCGCATAAAAAGGCAAAAAATACCATTCTGGAACCACATGAAGAGGTGCTTTTAAAGGATCTGCCACATTATAATTTTCAGCCTGCCCCATATAATCGGGCATATAAAACAAAAACCAGGCAAAGAAGATCAGAAAAACAGTAATAGCAAAAATATCTTTGATAAGCGCATAAGGTGAAAATGGAACCGTTTCCTTATCTGATTGTATAGCAAGACCCGTTGGATTGCCTTGCCCAACACAATGGATTGCCCAAATATGCAGCCCCACAAAAAGAAGCAAAACAAATGATAAAACATAATGGAAAACATAAAAACGATTCAACGTTGGTTGTCCTACGCCATAACCACCCAGAAGTGTCTCATGCAACCATGTCCCCACCAAAGGTATCGTTTTTAAAAGCCCTGCAATCACTGAAGCCGCTGAAATAGACATCATCCCCCAAACAAGCACATAACCAAAAAATGCTATTGCCATCATGATGATATAAATAAAAATACCTGTAACCCACACCATTTCTCGCATATTTTTATAAGAACCATAATAAAGTCCACGTGCCAAATGGATATAAACAGCAATAAAAAAAAACGAAGATCCTACAGAATGCCATGGACGAAAAAGCCAACCAAACTGCCCTTCACGCCGAAATCGTTCACTAGTTTCAAAAGCCAAATGAATATCTGGAACATAATGCATAGCCAAGACAATACCAGTCAAGAGCTGTGATAAAAGCATAATGGTCAAAATACCGCCAAATGTGTAAAAGTAATTAAGATTACGCGGAACAGGAAAAATTATAAATGTATTATAAAAAAAACGAGGAAGAGGAAAACGCTTATCAAACCAACGAGCAAGAGCATTTTTAGGACAATAAGGAGGAAAGCTTGTCATAACCTTATCCTATTTTGAGCAAAGTATCAGAAAGAAATTGGTAAGGTGGAATAGCCAAATTATAGTTAGCTGGACCTGACCGCACTCTTCCAGCAGTATCATAAACAGACCCATGACAAGGACACAACCATCCTCCAAATTTACCCGATTGCCCAAGTGTTACACAGCCTAGATGCGTACAAAGATTAATAACAATAAGCCAATTTTCACGTCCTTTACCTGCTGAACGCGCAAAATCTGTTGCTTCTTTTTCACCTTCAAGATTAGGATTTCGCGCTTGACGGTCTTTTAGAAGACTTAATTTAGTAGCGCGCGCATCAGCAATTTCTTTTGTCGTACGATTTCGAATAACAACAGGCTGTCCTCGCCACTTTACCGTCACCGACATCCCCTCTTCAATACCAGAAAGATCAACCTCAACAGAGGAAGATGCCAAAATAGCTTCATCTGGACGCAACTGACGGATAAAAGGCCACGCAACCGCTCCCATTCCAACTGCTCCTGCAACAGCTGTTACCAAAAACAGAAAATCCCGCCTCGTTTGCTCAACCATGGCCTTAACTTAAAGAGACTATTTGCTAAAACATTCTTCTACCATACCCTCTCCCATTGTACAATGCTTGATCACTGAGTTGCCTCAACCATAACAACATGCCTGTAAAAAACTTCTGCCATTTGTATGGTCTATACAAAAAACTGCTTTATAATGATAATTCATCGTTTTACAGAGTGAATGAAATACTGAAACACCGTAAACTTCTTTCATTTCAAACCTATTCATATTAATCAATCAAAATTACTCCCCCGCCTGTGAAAAATGGAGATAGCGTGTAAATAAACACTCCTAAAGAAAGAAACATAGTCTTGTTATGACCAGGTCTCAGTAAATAAGTTGAGCTTATCGATTATTTCTTTAACACATTTACAGCACCTCTCCCTCCCTCAATTCCAACTGGTTGAATGAGTATTTTTTCCGCTTCTGCTTTTGCATAAAAAGCATATTTTGTTGATTTTCATTAAAATGGATGATCTAACCTTATTAAATATCCCACTTTTCAACATAATGAGCCAATCCATTTCATGTATCGCTCAATATAAAGGAAGTCCCTAATAGGGAGATTCTCTCTTATCCCAAACAAACCTGTGTACATAACTTTTTCCCTGAAATTTAACGTGAATAAAAATTAAACCTAAAAAACATGTATTTCTCAAAGCATATTTTTCGAATAAATTGTGGCGCTTCTTTACAAAGTCGAAAGAAAAATCATATTACAGAGAACATGACACTTCATATAGCTCTTTTCCAACCTGATATCGCTGGTAATACTGGAACGATTTTACGTCTCAGCGCTTGTTTTGGTTTACATGTGCACATTATTGAACCCGCAGGCTTTAATCTGTCGGATCGTAATCTCAAACGCGCAGGATTGGATTATCTCGAATATGCTTCCTTAGAACGACACATCGATTGGCAACATTTTATAAGCTCCATGAAACACTTTAACCGCCGTCTGTTGCTTTTAAGTACAAAAGCAAAAACATGCTATACGCAGATATGCTATCAAAAAAATGATGTTTTACTTTTTGGTCGTGAAACAGCTGGGGTTCCCGATTATGTTCATGAAGCTGCCGATTACACATTGAAAATTCCCATGCAACCACAGGCACGCTCTCTAAATCTCGCCATGTGCGTAGCCATAACAACGGGAGAAGCATTACGACAAATTGGTTATCATGAAAGAAACTGTAATCTATAAAAACACAACAATTCCATTAAAATCTTTAGTAGAATATAATGAGTAATTAAAAGCGCATAAAGTTCAATAATACTTTTGGAATAACTTACAGAATGCCTATAAAAACCCATAAATTATCACGAAAACAATATACAACATATAAAGAACAGTTAGAGCGTATAACGCTTATCATTTTCCAACAATCAAGTGCTGATAAAATAAATATTTCTTAGTGCTCATCACATCCATTTCATATCACCACCTATGAATGATTAAATACTCCTCATAGTAAAAATCCATTGGACATCCCCCTCTTTATGCTCATACAAAGTGCAAACCGCTATCATTATTCTTTTTATCCGTTTTCACTTTCAAAATCCTTATCTTTGAAATGGTTCATACGAGACTTTTTTTCTCTCTGTAATCATTTTTCCTCACACGGATTTCCCCACTTGTAATGTGTAAGGCTATAATTTTGATTGATGTAATAAGAACAGGTTTGAAATAACCTTACAATATTCAGAGCTCTTGTTTCACATGACGAATAATGAATTATTATTATAAATCAATTTTTTCTAATAATACATGACGATCCATTAAAAATCCGCTTTCAACCCATATCATTTCTAACTCTTTAAGCTTTTTTCCTAAAAGCACACCTTTAGCAAAACCTTTCTTTATTAAATCGTTACCATTAATGGGAAAAGTTGGAATCTGCCATTTTTTGGCAAGTTGATGAAGCTTGACATAATCCTCTGCTTTTTGCAAAGCATCACTTTTTTCCAGATTATCGAGATGTGATGCAGCGACAGACAACGATAATTGATCTAAAACTGGCTGTCGTCCATGAAAATAAATCAGTTTTTGCACAAAATGATCAGAACTGTTTTGGTTTATTATTTCTAACTCTGCCCATTCTTTTAATCGCGTTCTTTCTTTATGGGAAAAATGCAAGCGCTGTGCCATTTCATGAAGACGTATGGGGTCAGGAGGAAGAAGGCTTTCTAGCCGTAACAATGGATCAACTTTCCAACCAAGAGCGTGTTCTGTCTTCACCAATGCGTGAATTGCATCAATACCCCATCGTTCTGTTTCAGGAAAAATGAGTGCCAAAATTCTGCTTTGTCGCATCCATAACAGAGCACGCGTTGGATCAAACGCCGTAAGAAGCTTTTTCATTTCTGCCCAAATACGTTCAGAAGAAAGTTTTTTTAAACCGTCTTTTAAACGAACACATGCCTTCAATCCTTGTACATCAGGTCGCCCTGCTCCATACCATGCAAAAAAGCGAAAAAAACGTAAAATACGCAAATAATCTTCGCAAATACGATCTTCTGCAATCCCAATAAAACGAACTGTTCGGCTAGCAATATCACTCAAACCTCCCACATCATCATAAAGATTGCCAGCAGCATCACAATAAAGCGCATTTATCGTAAAATCCCGCCGTTCAGCATCTTTTTTCCAATCACGACCAAATGCCACTTTTGCATGACGACCATCTGTTTCAATATCGCAGCGAAGCGTTGTAACCTCATAGGAACATGAATGAGCAACTACTGTTATTGTACCAAAAGTAATCCCTGTAGGAATAGCTTTAAATCCTGCTTCTTCTACACGTGCAATAACCTGTTGCGGCAAACAGGTTGTTGCAATATCAATATCACTAATAGGCTGCCCTAGCAGTTGATTGCGCACTGCTCCCCCTACAATACGCGCCTCTTCTCCCTCCAAAGACAAAACACGAAGAAGTGTTTGGATATCCCTTTGTTGTAACCACGCAACCTGTTTGAAGTCATGTCTTATGTTCACCCTTTAACCTTTCAAAAAAGTTGTCTTCATTGCTTTAAAGAACTCTCTTCATACAACAAAATTTTTAAGACATCCCTTATAAAACACGTCTATTCCTTCCAAAAAAACTTTTCTCTTCTTGTATACGAATATGAAAAAATGGCATATGATACTTCATTTCTTCTCATTTTCTGTTACAAATAATAAGATATCCATTATCATGCAGAGAAAATTACCATTTTTGCGACAAACGCCTTAAGGAAGAAATATGAGTCAACATGATCCATCATCCAATTCTGTAAAAAAGGTCAATATCAATCATGATGCTCAAGTCATTATTGATGATATTGATACAGCACACAAAGAATTGGATATTTTACAACAAGAAATTGACAAAGTTATTTTTGGGCAAAGTCAGGTAATCGAATATGCTTTAATCGCTATTTTTGCTGGTGGTCACGCCCTTCTTGTCGGTGCTCCAGGACTTGCAAAAACACGTCTTGTTGAAACATTGGGAACAGTCTTAGGGCTTGACGAAAAACGCATCCAATTTACTCCTGACTTAATGCCATCGGATATTATTGGTTCTGAAATTATGGATTCCGATAAAGACGGTAAACGTTCTTTTCGATACATTCAAGGTCCTATTTTCACGCAACTTCTCATGGCCGATGAAATCAATCGTGCTTCTCCACGGACACAGTCAGCCCTTTTACAAGCTATGCAAGAATATCATGTTACTGTTGCAGGTAACCGTTATGATTTGCCACAACCTTTTCATGTTCTTGCAACGCAAAATCCTCTCGAACAAGAAGGAACCTATCCACTTCCTGAAGCGCAACTAGATCGCTTTTTGATGCAAATCGATATTGACTATCCTGACCTCACAACAGAGCGACGGATCATTTTAGAAACAACAAAAGAAAAGAAATCAAATGCAAAACCAATTTTATCTGCCAAAAAATTGCAAAAAATTCAAAATATCGTTCGCAAAATGCCTCTTTCAGAAAATGTGATCGAAGCTATTTTAAAAATTGTCCGCTCAACTCGCCCTCATAAAGACAATAGCCTTGCTAATACTTATGTTTCTTGGGGACCTGGTCCACGGGCATCACAAGCCCTTTCACTTTGTGTTCGCGCCCGTGCTCTTTATTATGGACGCTTAGCCCCCTCACTTGATGATGTTGAAGCATTGGCCTATCCCGTATTACAACACCGCATGGCTCTTAATTTTTCTGCCCGTGCTGAAGATATAACCGTAAAAGATATTATCAATAACCTTGTGAAAGATGCTCTTTGAATGGCTATTGGCAAAAAAGTTTTACAAAAGCCTCCATTGTCGCTGGCAAATGAACTGCATAAGGATATTGGCAAAATGCCATATTTCCTTTTACAAGCACGTCATATCGCTAATACACTGATAACCGGATGGCATGGACAACGTAAACGCGGTAATGGGGAAAACTTTTGGCAATTTCGTCCCTATATGGAAGGAGAATCCATTACCCGCATTGATTGGCGTCGCTCAGCGCGTGATGAAAATACGTATCTGCGCGAACACGAATGGCAAATGACACAAATCGTTTGGCTCTGTCCCGATCAGAGCGCATCAATGCATTACTGTTCGCGCTTTTCTAAAATCTCTAAAGGTAATCATGCCATTATTCTTACCCTTACCCTAGCATCACTTCTTGCTCGCAGTGGCGAACATATTGCTATTCCAAACTTAATGTCCCCCACAATGACATCAAATGTCGTAGAGCGAATAGCCTTTGCTTTAGAAAATCATTCAGATGAAAATTCATTTCCGGATTTTTCAACGATTACACGCTTTTCACATGTCGTTATAATGAGTGATTTTCTCGACTATCCTGAAAAAATCATCCAACATTTAACTGTTTTAACTACAAAACAGGTGACAGCTCATTTAATTGAAATTTCTGATCCCGCAGAAGAAAGCTTTCCCTACACAGGCCACACAGAGTTTTTTGATCCTGAAACGAAAGAGAAACATGTTTCCACAAAAGCAGAAGATCTTCGTAAGAACTATTGTAAACTATATCACGCAAGGCGACAAGAATTGGCAAATTTTTGCGCACGCCAAGGATGGTCTTATCATGTTAGTACAACGGATCAACCTTTAACAGAGACCATTTTTTATCTTGCAAATACAATGGGCGGCTCTCCATTGCAAAAAAGGGGGGCGCTTTGAGTTTTTCTGCTCCCTTTCTGTTACTAGGGCTTTTGTGCCTACCGGTCATTTGGTGGCTGTTGCGGATAACTCCTCCATCTCCGCGTAAAGAGCTTTTCCCTCCGTTACGCTTCTTACCCAAACCGACTCATCAGCAGGAAACAGCAAAACATACACCTTGGTGGTTGCTCTTGTTGCGTTTAACCATAGCGGCACTTGTTATCATAGCTTTAGCACGCCCCACGTGGAATCAAAAACCAATCAGCTTTTCGGGATCTCAACCCCTTGCACTCATTATTGATAATGGTTGGGCTTCTGTAAAAGAATGGAAAAAGCGCATCTCTATCGCTGAAATGCTCCTTACACAGGCAGAAAAACAGCAAAAAAATATTTACCTTGTTGCAACGGCTGAAAATGATATCTCCAATATAGAGCCCCAACCAGCTAAGATTATAAAACAGCATTTAATGCATTTGCAACCGCGTCCTTGGTCTGTCAACCGTGTGCATGTCTTAAAAAAACTCAGAAAAATAACCAAAGGAAAACCTCTTGATATTGCTTATTTAAGTGATGGATTACAAACAAATGAAGATGAGCAAACTTTTGCTTTGCTTGAAGAATTAAAACCTGAAAAATTCTTATGGTATTTGGCGGATATTTCCGATTTAATCGGTATAACATCCGTAGAAAATAATGATGGAAGTATGGTCGCGCGTATTATCCGCTCAACAACACACGGCAAAACTTCCGCTACACTCAACCTCTACGATTCAAACAATCAACTTCTCGGTCAATTTACGAAAAATTTTTCTGAAGGAGAAACAACAGCTCTTGTCCCTTTTGATGTACCACTTGAACTACGCAATGACATCGCTTGGATAAAAATGAATAATCAAAACCATGCTGCTGCAACTTTCTTGGTAGACAGCCATAATAGGATAAGCCGTGTTGCTCTTCTATCACCCGATACCAATGAAATGGCACAGCCTTTACTTTCTCCATTTTATTACATTATCAAAGCATTACAGGAATATACACAGCTTATAACCGCCGGTGGAAGAGAGCTTTCAACGGATATTGATTATTTGCTTAAACAAAATCCATCTGTTTTCATTATGAGCGACATGGTTAACATGCCTGAAAAAGCAGAAAAAAAACTTTCTGATTTTGTGAATAAAGGGGGAACACTCATCCGCTTTGCAGGAGAAAAACTCAGTAGTGCAGAACATTATGATAGTCTCCTTCCGATACCGCTGCGTCAGGGTCAACGTTTCCTTGGAAGTATTATGTCTTGGACGAAACCACAAAAGCTTGCTCCTTTTGCAAAAAATAGTTTTTTCTTTGATCTCCCTTTTCCAGAAGATGTCTCTGTCTCGCGCCAAATCCTCGCAGAACCAGCCCCAGATCTTTTTGAAAAAACGTGGCTTAGCCTTGCGGATGGAACCCCTCTTATTACCGCAGCAAAACGTGGTAAAGGAACCCTCATTCTCATTCATGTTGCTCCTGACCCAACATGGTCTAATCTTCCTCTTTCTGGCTTTTTTGCACAAATGTTGCAAAAACTAATCACATTAGGGTCTCACGAAAACACCAACCTAACACATAGAGAAAAAAGAACAATGGTACAAAACCCGTGGCGAACCATAGCCGCTGACGGACAATTACAAGTACCGCCCTCTCATGTTGTTCCACTGGTCTTTGACTCTCAAAATCCACCCCATCCTTCCTATAATACTCCCCCAGGACTTTATGGTGTCAAAAGCGATTTTTATGCACTCAATCTCTTAACTCATTCGTCGCACTTGATGAAACAATCATCATTGCCAACTTCTCTTAATAAAAGCCCTTTATCTTACGATACAAAAGAAAAAAATCTTATCGGTCCACTTTTAGGATTAGCCATCTTATTATTCGCCTTTGACAATTTTCTCATTTTATGGATGGGAGATATTTTTTCTTTCATGAAACGGCGTAATATATTTCTCCTCCCTTTTATAAGTCTTATTGCCTTGTTTTCATATGATCCAACACTTCATGCACAAACGAAAGAAAATCATCATGATAGTGTACAAGCTGCTGGTGCAACACATCTTGCCTATGTTATAACCAATAATCATGAAATTGATACAACGAGTAAAAGTGGTCTAGAAGCGTTAAGTCAATTTATCGCAGAACGTACAATGCTTACCCCAGGCTCTGTTACAGCACTTGATCTCGATAAAGATGAACTCTCTTTTTATCCTCTTATTTACTGGCCAATTGATGTTAAGAGTCCTATACCTACCCCCAAAAGTCTTGAAAAAATAAATAACTTTATGAAACATGGGGGAACAATTTTATTTGACACACGCGATCAGATAAAGAGTAATCTTAATCTTGAAGGAGATGCCACTCCAGAAACGCAACGATTACGAGATATCTTAAAAGAGTTAAATATTCCATCCATTGAGCCAGCATCAACGGATCATGTTGTTGCACGTTCTTTTTATATTATGCCAGATTTTCCTGGTCTCTACCGTGGTTCACCTTTATGGATTGAATCCTCATCAACAAACAAAAAAAATAAAAATTCTCTTGCTAGCGGTGATAATGTAAGTTCTCTTCTCATCACCGCCAATAACTTTGCCGGTGCTTGGGCACTCGATGAAAAAGGGACATGGAAATATCCCCTTGTTCCCAATGATCCAATGCAACGTCTATGGGCATTTCGTGCAGGTTTAAATATTGTCCTTTATGTTCTTACAGGAAACTATAAAGCGGACCAAGTTCATGTTCCAGCACTCTTGGAACGCTTTAAAAGAGAAAGAAGGCAATGATATCATTTTTCACTTTTCAGCCTTTTTTACCACTCATTTGGATTCTGTTCTTAAGTGGAATATCAATGCTTTTTGTCGTTGTTGGTCTTGTTACGCAACGTCAAGGTTCTTTATTTCGTCTGATGGCATTAAGCGCCCTCATCCTTGCTTTGCTCAATCCAATGATCATAAAAGAACAGCGCGAACCACTGAAAAGCACCGTAGGTATTGTCATTGACCGCAGCAAAAGCCAAACATTTGGAACACGTACAAACGACAGTGATGAAGCGCGCGCGCAATTAACGCAAGCATTAGCGCATTATCCACAATTTGAACCACGCTTTATTGAAGCTGGAAAACTTGCTGATAATCAGTATGCGCCCTCAACGAATTTGTTTGAGGCTTTAACACAAGCAGTATCTGATGTACCGCCCTCTCGTTATGCAGGAACCATTTTTATCACCGATGGACAAGTGCATGACATTCCTGACCTATCAGACCTTCATCATGAAGCCCCTCTCAATGCCCTGATTACAGGGCACTCAGATGAATTTGATCGCCAAATCAAGTTTATTTCTCCTCCACGCTTTGCCCTTGTTAACAAACCACAAACGCTCTCCATTTTGGTAGAAGATAAAGGGCCAGCCCAAAAAACAATACCGCAGAAAGCAAATATTACACTAAGCGTCAATGGACAAGACATTGGCCATTATTCTGTGACTCCTGGCGTGATTTTTCAAACTGAAATTACCCTTCCTCATGCTGAAAAAAATATTATCCAAGTGATAACCGATCCACACAAAGGTGAACTAAGCTTTGAAAACAACCGCGCCATAACAATCATTGAAGGAATCAGAGAAAATTTACGCGTTCTTCTTATTTCAGGTGCTCCTTATAATGGAGAACGGACATGGCGAGACCTTTTGAAAGGTGACTCCAATATTGATCTTGTTCACTTTACTATTTTACGTCCTCCCACCAAAGCAGATAATACGCCCTTAAGCCAATTATCCTTGGTGGTCTTTCCGACAAGAAAACTCTTTGTTGAAGAGATTAATAACTTTGATCTCATCATCCTTGATGGCTACCAGCACTCTGCTGCTCTACCCTTAATCTATTATGATTATATCGCCCAATATGTACAAAAGGGGGGTGCATTGCTGATGGTAACAGGACCTGAATTTACAAAAAACAACTCACTTGCGAAAACACCTTTAATAAGCATTCTACCGGCATTGCCCAATGGAACTATTATTGAAAAGCCTTTTCGCCCCACATTAACCAAAGAAGGTGAGCGCCATCCTGTCACAAGGGGACTTGCAACACTTAACCTTCCAGCTTCTCAATGGGGGCAATGGTTGCGACAAATTGCTATTCAAAACATAAATAACGGAATCGCCCTCATGAAAGGAGCCGATGAACAACCACTTTTACTTCTCGCGCATGTTGATAAAGGACGTGTAGGCATGTTGCTCTCCGATGAAAGTTGGCTTTGGGCACGAGGTTTCGAAGGCGGCGGTCCTTATGCAGCTCTTTATCGTCGTATTGCCCATTGGCTCATGAAAGAACCAGAGCTTGAGGAAGAAAAATTAAGTGCAACTAGCAGCCATCATCATTTAACAATTCGCCGCCAAACTCTAAAAGACCATCCAGAACCCGCTGAAATAACCTTTCCTTCTGGAAAAAAAGAAAATATCACTCTCACCAAAGAGCAAGAAGGTCTCTTCAGCGCAACCGGGACCACTGATGAAACAGGAATTTTTACCATTAAAAATGGCAATTTAACAATACTTTCTTCTGTAGGGATACTCGATAATCTTGAATTGTTTGACTTAATTTCAACACAAGAAAAACTAGCTCCCATTATTAAGCACACCGGTGGTTACATCGGACGGTTACACCCTGAGGGAAAAGAAAACATTCATCTTCCTCCATTCAAGCT
>NZ_JBHIMK010000129.1:0-3948 GCF_042194085.1 Bartonella sp. MU70NMGDW | reverse complement strand
ATGAGTAAGCGCCAAGTTATTTTTTTAGCTCTTGGCTCTGCTATTGGAACAGGTCTTTTTTATGGGTCTGCACAGGCAATTAAGCTTGCGGGTCCCAGTGTTTTGATTGCCTATTGTATTGCTGGTTTAGCTATTTTTATGGTTATGCGGGCTCTAGGAGAGATGATACTTCATAATCCATTACCTGGTTCTTTTGCTCGTTATGCGGCAAATTACATATCACCATTAGCAGGTTTTTTAACGGGATGGACATATGTATTTGAGATGATTCTTGTTGGTTTGGCTGATATTACAGCTTTTGCGACTTATATGGGGTTTTGGTATCCTGATGTTGCTCCTTGGGTATGGGCACTGAGTATTACATTAATCATTACAGGTATTAATTTAGCTGCTGTAGAAGTCTATGGTGAACTAGAGTTTTGGCTATCTTCTATTAAAGTTATCGCTATCATTGCAATGATTATTTTAGGAATAGCAATTATTTTTTTTGGGTGGGGTGAAGGTGCAGATTTTTCTACCGTTACTGTTCATAATTTATGGAAAAATGGTGGTATTTTTCCCAATGGTTGGTTTGGTTTTTTAGCTTGCTTTAGTGTTGTTGTTTTTGCTTTTGGTGGTATAGAAATCATTGGGATGGCAGTCATGGAAGTTCAAAACCCTCATCAAACAATTTCAAAGGCAATTAATTCTACTCCAGTTCGTATTTTGCTTTTTTATGTCATGACGTTAGCGATTTTAATGTCACTTTATCCTTGGAATGAGATTGGTCTTATGGACAGCCCTTTTGTATCCATTTTTGAAAATCTTGGGATTTCATATGCGGCAAATATCTTAAATATTGTTGTTGTTACAGCGGCTATTTCTGCAATGAATAGTGGAATGTATGGTGCTTGTCGCATGATACATGGTTTATCGCAGGAAGGTTATGCTTTAAAGAAGTTTCAATATTTATCAAAAAATGGTATACCGATTTTTGTTATTTTGATGATTTTCGGTATTTTTCTTCTTGGTGCTGTCCTTAATTATTTTTATCATGAAAAGCTTTTTTTTCTTATTGCTGCAATGGCAACATTTGCGACAGTTTTTGTTTGGATGATGATTCTACTTTCACAATTTTTTATGCGAATTAAGATGCCTAAAGAAGCACAGAATGGTTTAAAATTTCCAATTCCATTTTGGCCAATAGGATCGATTTTTTCTATTTTATTTATGGTTTTTATTTTTATTCTCTTATGGTATTTTGATGAGACACGGCCAATTTTAATTATAGGTTTTAGTTGGATTGCTTGGCTTGTTATTTGTTTCTATGCACTTAAACTTTATAATTTTAAGCAAAAGAAACAGCAATAAAATGTGAATAGAGATAAAACTCAAAACAAATAACTGATGTCATCAGGAGAACAGTTGTTTGATTGTTATACTCTAAAGATTAGAACAATTGAGATTGAAAAAAATCTGCTCGTTATTATTTTGCTTTGGAAGTTTTTGTGAGCCATTGCTTATGCTAACGGCCAAATCATATAAATATTGGGCATTTTTTTATGGTGAGCTTTGAAATCAATATAAGTCTTTCATGTTAAAATGCTTAACAATGCAAATAGATTTTAATAGAGACAAGATTATAGGCAGATATCTTTTTCTAAACGTATTAATGGAGTTCTGTTTTACAAGGTAAGTTATTGTTTTTATTATTTTATAAGCTCTTTAAAAAATTTGTTGTTTAAATTTTGTTGTTTAAGAAACTACTATTGCTTTTAGAATCGAAGATAAAGTTCTAGATGTATTCTCTCGAAAAGAAGGGTTGGAGTCTTCTGTATCCTTTAAAAGGATATTTGAGTTGTTGTGGGGTAAAGGGGAGAAGTTTTTTATTGTCTATTATTTTTTCTCAAAGAGGATTGGCGTTGGTAGAAAATAGTGAATAATCAAAGTCATTGTATCATTGCGTTTGCAAAAACTTCAATAAAGAGCAGTAAGGTATCACAATAAAATTTCATAGAAGAGTAAATTAAAGAGAACAATGAACGTGTGACAGTTTTACGATTCTTGTTGTTATTGCGAGCAAAAGAGCAAGGATCTAACTTATTTTTTATAATATTGATACGGGATAATTTTTATCACAAGTGGAGAAGGACAAAATGCACTCCGCAACTGTGTTGTGGGTCATAGTAATCATAGTTCAAGTACACAGGAAGAGCACACAGGCTTTGGCTTTCAGATTGAAAAGAGCAGCAGCGGTGCTTCTGTTGTGGGTGCGAGTGCGAAAGACACTGGCGATCAATAGGAAAATAGCTCCGTTCAATCCTATTTCAAAGCGCAGAGAGGTACAGATTATTGCTGATCATGATGTAAACATGTAAGCCGACAAATGTTTCAGCAGAGTGTGATGTCAACGTTGATGCTGGAAATAATATCACGCTTTCGGAAAACTATGATATCTCTAAGATACAAGAAATGCCTGAAAAGTGCTTTGTTGGTGTGACAGGATCTGTCAATGTGGGCATTCTTGGTACCATAAAAGATGTAAGGGGCGCAGCCAAACGTTTTGATTATAGAGATGTAAAACACAAAATCGATAATAGTTTGATTGGCGGGCTAAATGGCAATATAGTCGCGATTGTTCGTGCATGTAGCCCCCCAAAGTAAAGGATTGCGTGACTTTAAAAAGCGAGATATCCACAATATAGCAAAGAAACAATATCTATCTTTTGGGAACAGCTGATAAGGCTCTATCGATAGAAAATCTATTATATGTCGTAAATGATGGCGAAAAAGATCATGTTTACCTACAAAACCATTTACTTAACCCCATTGGTATAGGATTTGGTCACAATCCACCTACTTTTTATAAGGTATCCTTGGAGTTTCCCTATATATTATTTCCACCAGCAATTCCCATGCGAAAGGAGAGGAGAGCGGTAGGCGCCTATGATCCTAGAATTTTTATAGTCATGCGCCTTATACGTGTGCAATGCACTATGGAACGCTTCATATTATGCCAATTTATTCGATTTTAGATAATTTAGGTTTAGGTTATTTATGGAGAAAAAAATGCAACAAATCTTAAAATTATTAAGTGGTCTCATTCTGTCAAATATCGCTGGATATAACATCGACAAGCCCCACTAGGAGTTTTGAGTGCTTGGGAGAAACCTAGAGCAGACTTTACTGAGGTAAGAAAAGCACTGTTAGAATGTGGCATGCCAGCTCCTTATGATATCTTTCCAGAAAATAAAAAGTTAAGCATCAATGCAGTGGCTTCCATTGATGTTTGCATGATCCAAGCAAAATTCCACTACAAATGGGGAGGACTATATTGGTGTTATACTTAATAAAGATGAAAACCTCTCCATTTGTCGTCCTAGTGCTGTTATCCCGCAACGAAGTGTCAAGAAGC
The DNA here is from genome assembly GCF_042194085.1 of Bartonella sp. MU70NMGDW. Classification (NCBI taxonomy): domain Bacteria; kingdom Pseudomonadati; phylum Pseudomonadota; class Alphaproteobacteria; order Hyphomicrobiales; family Bartonellaceae; genus Bartonella; species Bartonella sp. MU70NMGDW. The sequence goes on along the minus strand of NZ_JBHIMK010000129.1, from coordinate 554 downwards.
GTTTGAACAGCTCGTTTTGTAAAAAATATAAAACCGCTCCTGAATATCAGTCTTAATTTTTGCTGATGATGATCAACAATCCCTATCTTCATGTTTTTCATGCCTGTGCACTGGGGTGTCCTTAAGTCACCATTTCAATGCTATTTATTTATGGGTACTACAACTGTAGGCGCAATAATATAAAAATATCTATTTTTGTTGTAATCAAAATATTGATAATAATTATAAGCATGCCGTTGATAGAATATGATTTTAGTAATAATTTTACCGTATTTTTGATATAAAAATAATGTTATAATCTTCGGGAAGATAAAAATAATAAAGGTTGATAATGTCCATCATTGTTTTGAAAATAAAAAACAGCATGTAAAATAATTTATAGATTGTTTCGTGCCAAAATTACTCAAGGATAGGAAAATGAAGCATATTTTAAAATTATTAAGCGGGATAACCTTATTTGTTATGGCTGGATGTTACGAAGAACAGCCTTCTCGAACAGCTGTAGATGCATGGGAAAAGCCCGGCGCAGATCAGCTTGAGATCAAAAAAGCTCT
>NZ_JBHIMK010000128.1:1386-4004 GCF_042194085.1 Bartonella sp. MU70NMGDW | reverse complement strand
GATGTGTTCAAATAAATATTCAGCTATGGAGAGAAAATATGAATATGAAATGGTTAATAACAGCTTCTGCTTTCGCTTTTGTTTCAGCTTCAGCAGCACAAGCAGCAGATGTTATTGTTCCCCCAAGTCCAACACCTGTTGCTCCCGTTATTGTTGCTCCAACTTTTTCTTGGACAGGTTTTTATGTTGGAGGCCAGATTGGTGGTTTTTCGGGTAAAACGAAAATGGATATTCTCAGTAACGGAAAAAAGATTCCAGCGCCTGATGACCTTTTGCCTAAACTATCTGGTTTCATGGGTGGTCTTTACGCAGGTTCCAACGTTGATCTCGGCAATGGCCTTATTTTAGGTGTTGATACAGATATCGTGTGGTCTAATAAAGATGACACGAAGACAGGAAACACATATGTTATTCTTCCAAATCACATAAATTATATTAAGAAGATATTAACAGAATCTGGAATTAGTATTGGTAAAGATGCGCTTGAAGCTGGTGCTAAACGGACCCACAGTTTCACTTTTAAAGAAAAGTGGGCTGGTGCGACACGCGTACGTATTGGTTTTGCAGCTGAACGCATTATGCCTTATGTTGCTGGTGGTATCGCCTATACCCAGCTTCAAGATACTGCATCAATTTCAATAACAGGCAAAGATTCAGATAAAGTAATAGCTTCTGGTACCTTGTCTGATGAAACAAAGACCCTTGTTGGTTACACTCTGGGTGCTGGTGTTGATTTAGCAATGACCAATAACGTTATTGTCCGTGCGGAATATCGTTACTCTGATTTTGGTAAAAAGAAATTCTCAAATGATAAATATGAGACATCTTACAAAACCAATGATTTCCGAGTTGGTGTTGCTTACAAATTTTAATAGATGATAAGTTAAACAACAGAGGTGCTGTCGAAGGCAGCACCTCTGTTATTCTCTGTTGCTATATTATCACACAATACATAATTTATTGTGGATGTGGAGAAATATTATTCATATTTTCTTAAAAAAATCATAGACAATAAACAATAATTACATTTAAAAATCAATAAGTTATTTATATATATTTTTTAAGTTTCTCGTACAAAATCGAGCTATGAATTGGTTTTGTCTGGGATGTGCCCTCCATTTTCTGTGACTGTATCATTTTTACTACAGCTTTTCTTTCTGTAATCTTGTAGCACTGTGCTCATAAATAAATTAGGAGCAAAGTTTATGAATATAAAATCTTTAGTAACAACTTCTGTTATCGCTATAGCGGCAGCTTCTGCAGCACAAGCTGCTGATGTTATCATCCCTCGTGAAACAGCCCCAGCAGTCATCTCAGCCCCTTCATTTTCTTGGACAGGCTTTTATATCGGTGGTCAGATTGGTGGTTTTTCAAGTAAAATTGACTTAAAAGATAAAGATAAAGAGACTTCAGTTTTTAAAGACTTATCACCTAAACTTTCAGGTATGATTGGTGGTTTTTATGCAGGATCTAACTTTGATCTTGGAAACGGCATTATATTAGGTGTTGAAACAGATATGATCTGGTCTGGCAAAAAGGATGTGCGAGTAGCTTCTGAAACTGTAACTCCTCCAGCTGGTGGAACTGAAACTCCTCAAGGTGGTGGAACTGAAACTCCTCAAGGTGGTGGAACTGAAACTCCTCCAGCTAGTGGAACTGAAACTGTAAAGAGTTTAAGTATTAGAAATGCAGGTGCACAAGAAGCTGTGGATGTATCAGAAGCTGTTGGTTTTAAACAGAAATGGGCTGGTGCTACGCGAGTACGTATTGGTTTTGCTGCTGCTGACCGCATTATGCCTTATGTTGCTGGAGGTGTTGCCTATACACAGCTAGAGGCTGCTCATGGAGAAGTGAAGGTAGGTGATAAAACTTTTGTTTCAGGTTCATCTGCTGAAACAGCAACAATGGTTGGTTTCACTATTGGTGGCGGTCTTGATTTTGCAGTGACTGATAATGTCCTGTTGCGTGCAGAATACCGTTACTCGGACTATGGTAAAAAGAAATTTTTTGCAAAAGAAAAAGAATATAATTTCAGAACCAATGACTTCCGTGTTGGTGTAGCTTACAAATTCTAATTTCGTAAAAAACAAAATAAACTTCTAAGAGGCTCTGTCAAAGACAGAGCCTCTGTTATATTATTACACACCCCATATTTGTTGGAGATGTAAAAAGATTTTCATAAACGACAGGCAATAATTACATTCAAAATCGATAAGTTAACTTACGAATTCTCGTACGGAGTGAAGTTAATAACGTTGTAAAGTCATGCAGCGATTTTGTTTTGAGTGCATCCTCCATTTTCTATAACTGTATTATTTTTTACTACAGCTTTTCTTTCTGTAATCTTGTAGCATTATCCTCTAAATAAATGAGGCGCAAAGTTTACGAATATAAAATCTTTAGTCAAAACGTCTATTATCGCTATGGCAGCAGCTTCTGTGGCACAATCTTCTGATGTTATCATTCCTCGTGAAACAGTCTCAGCAGTTATCACAGCCCTTTCGTTTTCTTGGATAAATTTTTATCTTGGTGGTCAAGTTAGCAACTTTTTAAGTCAAAATTGATGTATTTGATTTAGAGACAAAAGAAAAAACTTCAGATAAAGATGGACTACCTAA
>NZ_JBHIMK010000128.1:0-1286 GCF_042194085.1 Bartonella sp. MU70NMGDW | reverse complement strand
AGCAGCCCCTTCGTTTTCTTGGACGGGTTTTTATCTTGGTGGTCAAGTTGGCAACTTTTCGAGTAAAACTAAAGTAACTATTCCAGGAGCGGATAAAGAACTTTTCAAAAAAGATAACACACCTAGTCCTTCTGGTTTCATGGGTGGTATTTATGCCGGATCTAACGTAGACCTCGGAAATGGTCTCATTCTCGGGGTTGAAACCGATGCAGTTTGGGCAGGCCGTGAAGAATCAAAAAAAGCCCGTGAATTGACTCTTACTGAAAAAGATGCAGAAAATTTTAATGCTGCCCTTGAAAAAGCTAAGGTTGAACTAAAAGATCAGCAGCAGTTTGCAGAAGGTGACAAGGTAACAGAAACGCACAGTTACAAAGAAAAATGGTCTGGTGCGACACGCGTCCGTATCGGTTTTGCTGCTGTTGACCGTATTATGCCTTATGTTGCTGGTGGTATTGCCTATGCGCAGGTACAGGGCATTCAATCCGTTGCAGGAAAAGGAGAGAGAGCTAAAGTTGAGCAGAAAGCTGACGGGGATGAAAAAGTGCCAGACGCAGAGGCTAAGCAAACCATAGATTTGACTGGTGGTACTTGGGCTGATGACACGAAGACAATGCTTGGTTTCACTATTGGTGGTGGAGTTGACTTTGCAATGACAGACAACGTTCTTTTACGTGCGGAATACCGTTACTCCGATTTTGGTAAAAAGAAATTCGCAAACGATACACGTGAATTCAATTACAAAACCAATGACTTCCGTGTAGGTGTCGCTTACAAATTCTAATTTCGTAAAAATGAAATTAGAAGCATAAAAAATACTAAGGCCTCGTTTAACGGGGCCTTTATTTTATTAGCTCTCTATTCTATATCTCTTAATCCCTTCTATTTTTATTTGTATCATTTTGTGCTATAAGACTTTAAAGAAAAAAGTTTTATATTATAGAGGGCGAATTGGTGGTATATATGGATTTTATAGCTACTGATTACATAAAATCTTATATCATGGCTATCATTTTACGCCTAAGTGAAAAGTATTCAATTAATCTCAGAAATAGGAAAAGATCATAACCAGTGACTAAATTTATTCTGTATATACCAGATTAGAGTGAGCGTATTACATATATCTGTTGGAGTAAGCTTTGGGAAATACAGTCTCATTGGGGAAGAATATGAAGTAACAAAGAGAAAAACTAGTTTCCAACTTTATCCTCTTCTTTTAATTTAGCTTTACGATTTTCAAAAGCATTTAGGATAATGTCTTACGTTTTTGTTTATTGCATTCTTTTTAT
>NZ_JBHIMK010000127.1:0-4027 GCF_042194085.1 Bartonella sp. MU70NMGDW | reverse complement strand
CAAGACAATAGCGGCTGGAATAGGTTGAATATGCTTATGAACGCCGGTCATGGCTTTGCAAGGAATTACGGCACGACAACAGGTAACAACACATCTTCTCTAATGCAAGGCAACGACCCTTGGAAGAATTTTGCGACAGTAGCAGGTCTTGCGACAAGTTTTATGGGTATTCCTGATATTTCTAAGCCTTTTGGCGCATTTTTAGGCAAAAAATTCGGTGTATAGGAAAGAAAGAAATGGAAAAAAGTTCTTGGTTCGATAACATTTCGCGTTTTTTTATTCCTCCTGATCAAGGTGAACATCCTTTAGTTAGAATGTCTAGAATAGGAGCAGATGGTTTAATACAACATAGTACACATCTCCCACCTACATTAAAACGCAATAGAAGGAGATGGTCTACAGTTCAAGAAGAAAGAGAACGCCAAAAGCGTGAAGAGATCTATGGTCGAAAGCTATTAGGAATGGTTATTCCGAAGATTGGTGAGAGACCTATTGATAAAATGAATATGTTGCAGAAAGTAATACAGCAGCATCAAGGTCCTGCTACTCCTAGTGCAATTTCTATTGATAAACCGTTTGAGAGTGGTTCTCTTGCGCCTTCTCAAATAGGAACTATTGTTCCGGATGGAGTATATCATGAGAAGAAGGAACCTTATGTGGTTCCTGAAGCAGAAATACCATTTGGTGTTGGTAATCATCCACCACTCCCTAATGCACAGGAGATTAAACAACTTACGCCTATAGTAGAGGCAGCTTCAACACTACAGTCACAAACTTCTCCAGTAGATACTCGAACTGGTTTTGAAAAGTTTGTCCAGTCTGATTTTTATAAAAAGCTTCAAGATCTTTTTGCAGGTATGTCGGCAGCACCGTCAGGCGGTTCTGGGTGGGATGCGCTTGCAAGTGGTGTGAAGCGTCTTAACGAAGGAGATAAACAAAGAGGGCAGGTTAATCAGACCGTCGAGTATCTAAAGTCCAAAGGCTATAGCGAAGAAGAAGCGCGGTTCATGGCTGGGAATAAAGATGCGTTGAATGCTTTTCTATTACAAAAAGCGAACGGCGGTTATGATGCTAGATCTAAAGAAGAATTGGACCGCCTACGAGAAACGATAGAGCTTAAAAATAGAGAAACTATCAGTAATAATACACTCCATGACATTGAACGTTTTATGAACTATATAGAAGAAAATGGTGAATGGGCTACAGGTAATGCGGCTAGTATACAAGCTCAGTTGGGTGTTCCTCAACACCGTGATATGAGTTCACTGCTTGATTCCATTAAAAATCGTATAGGTATTGATCGTTTAGAAACGATGAGACAGTATTCGCGTAATGGCGCCTCAGGTTTTGGGAATCTCACAGAAAGAGAACTTGATATCTTAAAGAGCTATTTAGGAGAGATAAAGTACAACTTGGGTCATAAAGAGCTCTTGTTTAGGTTGAAAAAAATCCATGAGATTTTGGGTAAGATGAAATCAGACGTATTGGATTTGCTGGAAAACAATAGCATTGCATTAACGCAAGAGAATGTTGATAAGGTTACATCACAGCCGCATTCTAAAGCTCCACAGCAAGGACATAGTGCAAATGCGCCTGTAGTAAAAAGTGCAGAAGAAATTGAAGCCTTACCGAAAGGGGCAGATTTTATTGTTATTGATGCCGATGGTAAAAGAATGACTATAAGAAAATAGGTTATGTTTCATGTCTGAACTTAAGAATTATGATAAGTCACTTCTTCCTGAATGGGCTAGAAAGTATAAGGTTATTGGTATTGCTGAAGATGTTCAAAAGGAAACAGATTATCCTGAACTTAAGGATTATGATAAATCACGTCTCCCTGAGTGGGCTAGGAAATATAAAGTGATTGGTATTGCTGAGGATATTCCTAATACTCAAGAAACATCTAATGATTTTTCATTTGATGATAAAGATCTTACGTGGTTGGATGCGGTTATGAGACATAGCGCATCTGGTGCAACGGCAGGTTATTTTGACGAAATGAAAGCAGTACGTGAAGCAGGTGTGAGGGATTATTGGAGCGGCGATAAAAAGGCAGAAGAGGTTTATAACAGAAGAGTAGCCAAAGAACGTGCTTACCAAAAAGCTTTGGAAGAGAAACATCCATGGTGGTCTTCTGGTGCTTATATTGCTGGTTCGATTTTACCAACAATAGCATCATTGGGGATCCCTGCTTTAAATTTTTTGCGAGCAGGTTCGACTTTAGGAGGTTTAGGTAGGGGAGCTCTTGTTGGGGCAGGCTCTGGAGCTTTACATGGTTCTGGTGCTGGAGAAGGTTACAATGATACGGTGAATTCGGCGTTAGCTGGTGGTGTTGGTGGGGCAGTTTTGACACCAGCTGCTAGTTTAGCAGGTGCGGGGGTTTCTAAGTTAGGTGGTTTACTTGTAAATGCTTTAAAATCACCTCCACTTGTAAGGAATTATTTTAATCCTGCTCATAAAGAGGTTTCCAATAAGGCTTTGCGAGAAGTTGCCAAACAACTTTACGATAATAAAACCCAAAAGATCACAGAACGTCTTAGCTCAGAACCTCAGGAAGTATTTTTGACAGATATTAATGAAAAACTACGACAGACTTTGTGGAATGCGTCTAAAACAAATGAAGATGTTTATCATCTTTTGAAACAAGCGCATGAGAAAAGATTAGGCGGTTCTGTTCAACGTCTTGATGATATGATGGAGCAGACAATTGTTCCATACCAGCATAGCGATACTTTAAGCAGGACGCTTAAACAGCAAGGGAAAGAAGCGCATGATCATCTTTATGAACAAGCAAGGCAAACTCCAATAGGACGAGAGCATTATCCGGCTCTTAATAAACTTTTTGAAAATAAAGGGTTTCAAAAAGCTCTTAAAGAAGCTGTCAATACTTTAGAGGAACACCCTCTCAGTATAAATCCTAGAAGGTTTTATGATAGAAGATTTAGCAGTATAACCTATAAACCTACGATAGAGTTATTAGATCAAACTAAGCAGTCTCTTGATGATTTAATCGAAAAAAGTAAGAAACATGGTGATAACCAAAAGATTTTAGGATACGAAGTCCTCAAACAAAATTTGGTAAAAATAATGGACGAAATCTCTCCTACGTACAAAGCAGCACGCGGTAGTGCGGCAAAATTCAAAAACTTTGCAGATAGCTTTGAAGAAGGTAGACAAGCTTTTGGAACAAAGCTTGAAAAGAGTTTTGAAAGGGATGCAGTTCAGGAAAATCTTTCTAAAGGGAATTGGACAAAACAAAATAATACCTATCAGATGGGCATGAGAGATGCATTAGATGATTTACTCAGAAAAAATGATGACCCTATTAATGAATTTTCTAAACTTTTAAAACAAAATCTTGCGTCTGAGAATCTTGAAAGAACCATAGGACCGGAGCGGTTTTCTACTTTTAAAAAGGCAGTAGATCAGGAGCAATTCTATTCTGATGCAGCAAAAGAGGGTTTTAGCAAATTTGAAGGCATTCCTGAGTTTTCTCTTTTTGATGGAGTTCGTGTACCACATAGTATTCCTGATATACCAGCTCAAGGCTTAAAATTAGCACGAAACATATTTTTTCATCCAAATGCCCCAGAGGCGCTACGGGCAAGACAAGAGCTAGAGCGCGGTATAGCGAAGTTAGCAACTTTTGGCGTTAAAGGAATGGAGCGCAATGAAATTGCCAAATTGATTCAAAGTGCTTTGAAGTGGCATAAAGCCGGTGTGATAACGGATGAAGGCTTGAAGATTGTTTCTAGAGCTGTAGCAAAAGGGTTAGGTCCTAGTGCTTCAATAGAGTATGCGAAATGACCCGTTATAGTCCTTCTGTTAATCAAGCGATACGGCAAACGGCAGCACGTTACGGCTTGCCAGAGAGTTATTTATACCGTGTTGCGCAAGTTGAAAGTGGAGGCAATCCGAATGCAAGGAATCCCCGTTCCTCTGCTGGTGGGTTGTATCAATTTATCGATAGCACCGCCAAACAATATGGTTTGCAGGATCGTTTTGACCCCATGCAAGCGGCAGATGC